>CALCBO010000138.1 GCA_937897245.1 uncultured Caryophanales bacterium
ATTGGATGAAATCTGTTTTACAGATCATCAGGATTTTAATTATCCGTATATGTCTTTTGATTTAGATATAGATTCTTATTTAAAAGAAATGAAATTATTAAAAGAGGAATATAAAAATCAAATTCGTATTAAAATAGGTGTAGAGGTTGGTTTAGATTTAAATTATATTCAGGAGATTAATGATTTTGTAAATAGTCATGATTTTGATTATGTTATTGGATCTATTCATGTTATAAGAAATACTGAATTTTACGAACCAGCTGAATATTTTAACAATAAAACAAAGGAAGAAGCACATAGAGAATTCTTTTTGAATACTTTAGAATGTGTTAAAACTTTCGATTGCTTTAATTGTTTAGGTCATTTAGATTATATAGTAAGATATGGTCCTTATGAAGATAAAAATGTTAATCATGAGTTATATCAGGATATTATTGATGAAATTTTTAAAACTTTGATTCAAAAAGGTAAAGGTATAGAAGTGAATACTTCTGGTTATCGTGATTTAAAAACATGTGGTTTTCCTAGTTTTAAACAGGTTGAAAGATATTATCAATTAGGGGGAAGAATAATTACTGTGGGTACTGATTCACATACAAGTGATAGAATAGGTGAACATGTAGAAGAAGTAGTTAGAGAATATCAAAGAATTGGTTTTCAAGATATATCAACTTTTACAAAAAGAATTAGAGATTAAATGATTTTATGTTATAATAGGCAAACGGAGGGAAAAATATGGAATTTTATAGTAAAAAAGATATAGAGAGTTTAAAAAAAGAATGTCATCCTTATTATGTACCAGATGAATTATTTGGGAGTATGCAATATAAATTAGTAAGATTAGAAGTAAAATGGGCATATGTTGCTTGTTTAAATGTTTTAATTAATAGTACTTTATATGATAATAATGGTCATGCATATATGAAATCTGATCATCCTGCTTTAATTGATGTATTAGCTAAATTAGCAAATAAGAAAGTAGATCAAGATAGAAGGATATATTCGTGAATTAGAAGATCATGATTTATTAAGAGTTTCTTCAAAAGATATTTATCTACAAAAAATTGAACGTGTATTTTAAGGAGTGATTTAATGTTTAATGTCATCATTAAGACATTTATCAAGGATTATAAAAATACGACTCATTATAAGGTAAGAGAACGCTATGGTATTGTCTGTAGTGTTCTCTCTATTATTTGTAATAGTTTTATGGTGGTTTTTAAATTGTTATTTGGTTTTATGATTCATAGTGTAGCTTTGCAGGCTGATGGCTTTAATAATTTATCAGATGTTGGTAGTAATCTTGCAACACTTTTTGGCTTTAAGCTTGCCAGTAAACATCCAGATAGTGATCATCCTTATGGTCATGGTAGATATGAGTATATTGCTGGTTTAGTTATTTCTTTTCTCATTTTAATGGTAGGTTTTTCTTCAGCTAAAGAATCATTATTAAAAATGATTGAACCAACTGAAGTTTTATTTGAATGGAGTGCAATCATTGTCATTATAGTTTCTATTCTTATTAAACTTTGGATGTTTTACTTTAATAACAAGGCAGGAATGATGATTGATTCAACTTCTTTAAAAGCTGCAGGTCAGGATAGCTTAAATGATGTTTTGACATCATCTGCAACATTAATATCTATTATTTTAGGATTATTTACTGATTTACCAGTCGATGGATTTATTGGTTTAATTGTGTCTATCATTGTTTTGAAGTCAGGGATAGAAATATTTCACGATACTGTCAATCCATTATTAGGAATGGCTCCAGATAAAGAATTAGTTAATGAGATTCATAAGTTTGTCATGAATTATGACAAAGTTATTGGTATTCATGATTTTATGATGCATGATTATGGGCCAGGAAGAAAGTATTTGACTTTTCATGCTGAAGTTGATAGTCATGAGGATATTGTGGATGTTCATGAACAATTGGATAAAATGGAAAGAGATATATTAAATGATTTTAATATATTAACAACTATTCATATGGATCCTATTGATATTCATGATGAAAGAACTTTAGATTTAAAAATGAAAGTTGCTTATATTGTTGATGAAATAAATGAAAATTATTCTATTCATGATTTTAGAGTTGTATATGGCAAGAGACAATCTAAACTTATATTTGATGTTTTAATTCCTTCTGATGATACAACTAAGCATAGTATTATTAGAAAAGAGATAGAAAAAAAGATTAAAGAATTAGATGATAGTTATAATTGTGTAATACAAGTAGAACACTCTTTTATTTAGAATCCTAAGGGATTCTTTTCTATTTACGAAAAAATCATATAATTTATATATTCTTATATATAATAGAATCGATATTGATAAAGGAGATACTTAATGAATAAAAAATATTTTTTCTTTGATATAGATGGAACATTAGCTGTAGGTATACCTGGCAATCAATATGTCCCAGAATCAGCTAAAGAAGCAATAAAAAAATTAGAAGAACAAGGACATTTTGTGGCTATTGCGACAGGAAGAAGTTATGCTATGGCGTATGATCATATGAGGGAATTAGGATTTAAAAATATGGTAAGTGATGGTGGCAATGGTATTACTATTGATGGTAAATTATTAGGTATAAAACCATTAGATTATCAGAAATGCTTAGATTTAATTGATGAGTGTAAAGAGAAAGGGTTTATCTGGGCATTTTCACCAGATAATACTAGAAAAAGATTAGCACCTGATTATCGATTCTATGATTTTACTCATGATATTTATATGGATACTGTTGTAAAGGAAGGATTAGATCCTAGAGATTATGATGAGATTTATAAAGTTTATATAGCTTGTTTTTCACCAGAAGAAGAAAAGCTAGATACTTTAAAGGAATTGACGTGGTGTCGTTTTCATAAAGAATACTTGTTTGTAGAACCTGGAGATAAATCAGTAGGTATTAAAGCAATTGTTGATCATTTTGGCGGTGATTATAAGGATGTAGTTGTTTTTGGTGATGAAAAGAATGATTTAACGATGTTTAATGATGAATGGACTTCTATTGCGATGGGAAACGCAATAGAAGCATTAAAAGAGAAAGCAACATATGTTACAAACGATGCTGATAAAGATGGAATATATAACGCTTGTAAACATTTTGGATGGATTGATTGAATTTAAAATAAATATGCAACTCTTTTTCAACAAAATTATTGACAAATTATTATCCTCTTGATAGTATTTAGTTAACAACGATGAAGAGAAGAGTAGTTTATTGAAACTTTGTAGAGAGTTCCTGGTTGGTGAAAAGGGATAAGGGAAGATAGATGAAGATGGTCTTGGAGTTTCATTAGTGAATTGTTAGCTAATGACGGTTACATCCGTTAGAGTGTGAGAGTATGATAGTACTTGATGAGGTTATTATTGTGAGATAATAATGAATAAAGGTGGTAACACGGGTAGGTAACTCGTCCTTTGGTAGGACGAGTTTTTTGTATTATGGAGGTAAAAAAATGATTGAGTTAAAGAATATTACAAAGATATTTCATGTACAAAAAGGTGATATTACTGCTTGTAAGGATGTGAATCTGATTATAAAGAAAGGTGAGATTTTTGGTGTTATTGGTTATAGTGGTGCTGGTAAGTCTACCTTAGTAAGAATTATTAATCAGTTAGAAAAACAATCAAGTGGTGAGGTTATTATTGATGGGGAAGATATTTCTGGTTTAACTAAAGAGGCTTTAAGAAAGAAGAGAATGAAGATTGGTATGATCTTCCAGCATTTTAATTTATTATGGTCAAGAACAGTTCAAAAGAATATAGAACTACCATTAGAAATTGCTGGTATAGATAAAGAAACAAGAAAACAAAAAGCTAAAGAATTAATTGACGCCAGTACTAAACAAATTACTGACATTTTAGGAATTAAAACAAGTGAATTAATCTATACCAGTGGAGCTAGTGAAGCCAATAATACAGCTATTAAAGGTGTTTGTTTGAAATATCAAAATAGAGGAAAACACATCATTACTACTGAACTAGAACATTCATCAGTTATTGCCCCAATTCAATATCTTGTAAATAATGGATTTGATATGGATTTTGTTAAGTTAGATAAAAATGGTCAAGTTGATCTAAATGATTTAGAAAGACTAATTAGAGATGATACTGTCCTAGTAACAATAGCCTCTGTTAATAGTGAAGTCGGCGTAAAACAAGATATTAAAGCTATTAGTAAAGTTATTCGTAAAAAGAACCCAAAAACTATTTTTCATAGTGATGTTACACAAAGTATTGGAAAAGATAAAATAGATTTTAGTTTAATGGATTTAGCTAGTCTTTCTTGCCAAAAATTCTATGGAATGAAAGGTATTGGAGCTTTAATTAAACGTGATAAATTAATAATTGAACCTCTTATTCATGGTGGTAAAAGTACAACAGTATTTCGTAGTGGAACTCCCGCAACTCCATTAATAGCATCATTTGCCAAAGCTTTACGCCTAGTTTATGAAGACTTTGATGAAAAGTGTAAACAAGTAAAAGAAATACATGATTACTTAATTACTAAGTTAAAAGACTTAGATATTACATTAAATAGTAATGAATTATGTCTACCAAATATGGTTAATCTAAGTCTCCATGGGATAAAAAGTGAAGTAATGCAACATGCACTTGAAGAAAAGGATATTTTTATCTCAACCCAGACTGCTTGTTCTACAGGAAACTATTCTAAAGCTGTTTATGCATTAACTCATGATAAAGAATTATCATCAAGTAGTATCCGTATCAGTCTTTCATATAAAACAACAAAAAAAGAAATTGATGAATTTGTTAAAGTATTTGCTGAATGCATAGAAAAATTAAGTTTTTAGGAGAAAAAGAAGTATATGAAAATAGTAAAAATAAGCGCCATTTGGTGTGGTGCTTGTCTAATAATGAACAAAGTATGGAACAAGTTAAAAAATAATTATGAGTTCGAAGCTGTAGAATTAGACTATGATATGGATGAAGAAGAAGTAAAAAAATATAATGTAGGAGATATTTTACCAGTATTTATTATTTACTCTTCATCTGGTGAAGAAGTTTTAAGATTAACAGGTGAAATAACATATAATGATTTTGCAGCTAAAATAGAAGGGATTGGTGATTAAAATGAGGAATATCAAAAAATATTTCTTTGTTTTTCTTTTTGCCTTTTTCTTACCCTTATTAGTTAATGCTAAAGATAAAGAAATAACATTGTATTTTTTTCATGGTGATGGATGTCCTCACTGTGCTGAAGAAGAAAAGTTTTTAGAAAAAATAAAAGATGATTATAAATCATTAAAAATAGAATCATATGAAGTATGGTATGATGATGATAATGCTGAATTATTAAATAAAGTAGCTAATGTTTTTAACACTAATGGTAATTCTGTTCCTACTACCGTAATAGGTAATT
>CALCBO010000139.1 GCA_937897245.1 uncultured Caryophanales bacterium
AATAGAATACAAGATGATAATTAAAAATGCTTCAAGTGAAGATTATGAATTTGATAAAACTTCTGTAAATGTTGATTCAGATTATATTAAATACTCATTTAAAACAAGTGATGATTCTAAAGTAATAAAGGCAGGAGAAGAAAAAGAAATAATTTTAAGTGTACAATATAGTAAAGAAGTAGATGATGATGAGTTTGTTGATGGTATATATACTGATAGTAAAAATATAGAAGTTAATCTCTCAGGTGATAATACAGTAAGTAAATCTAATATAATTAGTAATCCTAAAACAGAAAGACAGTTATATATAGTAATTGCTATTTTATTGATATTAAGTGTTTTGATATATATGATATTAAAGAAAAAGAAAAATACTAAACTTATGGGATTAATAATAGTATTATCTATGTTATTGCCTATAGGTGTTTGTGCAATATGTAAAGGTAATATAAAGGTAAATTCAAGTGTTGAAATAGTAAAACAGGGTGAATTTTGTGTAATATCTGATGAATTTTTTTATGGATATAGTTCTGATGATAATCTATATAATTATTCATATTATTATGGAGATACTTTTGGTGATTACTTTGATAATAATCCTGATAGTGATCTTATATATAAAGAAAGTGTAAATTTTGATGATTATAATAGTAAAATACATTTAAATAGTGGTTTTGCACCACAATCAGAGTATGGTAACTATATTGCATTTTTTTACCTAGAGGATATGTATGATAATTTTAGTAATTTTAAATTTAATAATTTAAATTCAAAAATATTACCAAAAGAACAAGGTTGTTATTTAATTGGTTTTAATCCTGGAGTTCATTAATAAAATTAGAAAGACAAAATAAAATATTTTAGTCCATGCTTAATTTAAGCATGGACTTTTTTTTCAAGATTATTTCAAGATTGATATATTAGAATTAGATTGTTGATTGGAAAAGAAGAGATTTTTTGGAATAACTAATATGATAATGACTATTATATGCTATAATTTTTTATATAGCGTATGTTATTTTAGGTAGGTGATAGTATTAAGAAATATCGTAATGAATGGAAGTACTCAGTTACTAATGAAGATTTAGCTTTATTAAAAGCAAGAATATCTAATGTATTAGAATTGGATCCTTATATACCTCCTAATGGTAGATATTTAATTCATTCTTTATATTTTGATGATTATAGGGATGTTTCTTGTTATAAAACAGAAGCAGGAATATCTATAAGACATAAATGGAGAATAAGATATTATGGAGATGATTTAAGTTATATAGTACTTGAGAAAAAAGAAAAAATTGAGAGTAGATGTTATAAAAAAAGATGTTTAATATCATTAGAGGAATATAATAAAATTGTATCTGGGAATATTTTAGATATTGTGTATGATACTGATAAAGAATTGATCAAAGAATTAGCTAGGGATATTATGTTATATAATTATGAGCCTAAGTTAATAGTGGATTATGAAAGAATAGCATATGTTGAAGAGATTACTAATGTTAGGGTTACGTTTGATATGAAAATATCTTCTTCATATGAAATAGATTATTTTCTTGATGGTGATTATTTAAAGTATTATTATAATGAAAATGGATTTAGTGTATTAGAAGTGAAATTTGATGATATATTACCATCATATATTAGAAATATAATTGAATCTTTTAATTTTAGACAACAAACATTTTCTAAATATTATTATGGTAGAAAAATAATAAATAATTATATGAGATAGGAGATAAAATATGGAAGTTTTTGATAATTTAATTAATAATTTTTCAAATGAAAGTATAACGACAAGTACAATTTTAGCTGTACTATTTATGGTTACTATAATGGCAATATATGAGTTTTTAATATATAGATTTGTATCACATAGATCATTCTATAATAAATCATTTAATATAACTTGTGCAGTATTACCATTCTTTATTTCAACAATTATATTATGTTTACAATCAAATATTATTATTACTTTAGGTACTATTGGTGCTTTAGCAATAATTCGTTTTAGAACAGCTATTAAAGATCCTGTAGATATGTTGTATTTATTATGGAGTGTATTTGTTGGAATAGTATGTGGGTGTCAATTATATGAAGTTGGTATTTTAACATCTATTGTGGTTACTGTAGTGTTGATAGTATTAGATAAGATTAATTTTGGAAGAAGACCATTTGTATTAATAATTCATGGGGATGAAGATATAGAAAATGATTTAGTAGATTTGTTTAATAATCAGAAGATATCTTATAGAATTAAATCACGAAATTATACAAATAGAGGTTATGATTATGCTATTGAAATAAGTATGAAAGAAGTAATTGAATTAAAAGAAGGATTAGAGAAGATTAAAAAAGTAAGTAAGTATTCTATTATTGAATATGATGCGAATGATATAATTTAATATGAATAAAAAATGGTTATTTATAATATTACTAGTTTTTATAATTTCTTTTATATCAGTATTTATAGTGTTGAAATTTAATACTAGATATAATAAATATATAATAGATAATGATAAATGGAATTCTATTATTAATAATAGAGATATGAGTACTATTATTAAGTTAAATAGTATAGAGTTTAATGATTATAGTTTACTTATTGATAATGAAAATAGTGTTATTTATTATTCAATAGTAAATTCTAGTAAAAAATATAATCCTTCAATTAGGTATAAAGCTTTAAAAAAGTAAAAATAACAATTAATGATTTTATAATAGAGGATAAATTAGAACAAAATGATAATCTAAAAATAATGATATATAATGATAATTATTATCATATATATTCTTTGGTAGTTACAGATTATCCAATATTAAATGAAAATATTTGAATAATATGGACAATAAAGCTAAGATTAATATGGATTTGGAATCATTTGATAATCATGTTAATTCTTCACATAGAGTTATAAAATCTAAAGGGAAGTTAGTAATTATTGAAGATAATAAAGAATATAGTTTTTCTTTAAAAAAAGAATCTTTAGGACGTAATAGTAGAGATAACTATATATCAATATTTGGTATGGAAAAAAGAGATGAATATATTATTAAGAAAGTAAATAATACCTATGATTATGAAAGATATGTAAGTTTTTTTATATATTAGGAATTTGCTTTGGTATTTTTATTAATGGTATCAAATATTTATTCAACACAAAAATCCAGCTATTATGTCTGCTTTTTTCAATATTAGTTTTATTTATAATCAACTTCATAGGATAAATAATTCATGTTATATTTAAATCTTTATAGCGAAATATATTGGTTTATATTCATTTGGACCAACAGAAGGGGGAATTATGGATAATTTTGAGAGAAACAGAGAAAATAACAGATAAGAAAAAATGGATTTTATTATAGGGTTAATAATGGTATAGTTTTTATGGATTATTTAGTTATCTTATTCATTAAAATGTTGAATTAAATGATATTCATATTATGAAGTGATATAATAATTAAAGTTGATAGTATTATTAGGAGGATGATTATAGGATGAGTATGAAAAATAAAAAAACTATTTTAGTTATAATTGTTTTAATAACTATTATATTAGTATTTTTATTGTTGCCTTTATTAACAAAAAAAAATATAAATCATAATAAAAGTGTGACTATTAATTATCCTAAGGTAAGTGATGATAAGGATTATACTGAGAGAATATTTGATACTAATTATGTACATGAAGTAGACGTAAAAATAAATGATGATGATTGGAAAGATTTGATTAATAATCCTATGGATAAAACTAAGTATCAAGTTGATGTTGTAATTGATGGAGTAAAAATAAAAAATGTTTCTTTTAAAACTAAAGGAAATAGTAGTTTGAAAAATATAGTTAATGGGCCAAAAAATGGAAAGGCATCTAATCGTTATAGTTTCAAAATTAATTTTGGTAAATATGTAGATGGTCAAACATATTTTGGATTAGATAAATTAAATCTTAATAATGTTTATGGAGATGCATCTTATTTAAATGATTATGTTTCATATGAGATATTTCGTAAGGTAGGTGTGGCATCACCATTAATATCTTTTAGTTATTTAAAGATTAATGGGGAAAATTATGGGTTATATACATCTATAGAAGAAGTAAGTGATTCTTTCTTTAAAAGAAATAATTTAGAAGGTAATTTATATAAACCTGAACAAACTAATGGTATTGATAAAGGTGCTTCTCTTAAATATGTAGATGATGAAATAGATAATTATTTGGATATATTTAATAATAGTGAAACATCTATTAATGAAATTGATAAAGAGAGATTGATTTCATCTTTAAAAAAGGTTAATAGAAAAGATAATCTAGAAAGTGTTATAGATACTGAAGAAGTGATACGTTATTTTGTAGCTCATAATTTTGTTTTAAGTTATGATAGTTATACTGGTAAGTCTATTCATAATTATTATTTAAGGGAGCATAATGGAGTTTTATCAATGTTACCTTGGGATTATAATTTAGCCTTTGGACGATATAATATGAGAGAAGATGTTACTACTATTGTAAATTATG
>CALCBO010000140.1 GCA_937897245.1 uncultured Caryophanales bacterium
TCAACATTTGGATAATTATTCTTTATATGAGAGATAATAAATGGATCACTTACAATAAAGGCATCTATTCCACAAGATACCACATCCTTAATATATTCTTCAACATCCTGCATATCTTCATTATGAAAAACAATATTAAGAGTTAAGTATACTTTTTTTTCTAATTTATGAGCAAAATCACATCCCTCTTTAATTTCTTTTAAGGAAAAGTTAGTGGCATTAGCTCGAAGACTATATTTTTCTCCACCAATGTAGACAGCATCAGCTCCATATAATAGTGTTACTTTTAATCTTTCTAAATCTCCTGCAGGAGATAATAATTCTACTTTATTCATGACTTTTTCACCTGATATATTGTTTTTTTCTGAAAAAAATTGGTACTATTGCCAAGCTTTTGATATTTTTTAAGATAGTTATTATCTGCATAATCATTCTTTATATAATCCATAGTATCAATTACTAGTTCCTTAAAATAATCTTCTAAGCCAAATTCTCTCATAATAATGTATTGACAGTTATTATCTGCTAGTTCTTTAATAAAACTTGTTCCATTGGTGATATTATTTAAAAATATACTAGTACCATCCTTTGTTTCATAGAATAGATAATCATCGCCAGTTACTTTTTCTTTAACTGTTAAATTATTCTTTTTATTCTCTTTCAAGTCTTTGAAATAATTAGTTAAAAGTTTTCTTTTAGAAAAAGCTACACTAGGTCTACTAACTACTTCTACCATAGAAATTATAGAACTTTTATTAATAATTTCTTTTATTTCATCGATTGTTATCTCTTTTCCTAAAAGTGCGTACTTTACTCCTTGATGATAATAATAATCACAAGTTCGATAATTATTTACCATATGAGTTTGATTCCATACTAAGTCAATATTTAACTTTAATTCTTTTTTCAGTTCTAGAATAGCTAAATCATAGAAGAAAATACCAGTAATTGGTAATTTAGCTAATTCTTTTAATGCCTTAGTTAGTGATTCAATCTCTTCATTCATAAAATTCTTATTCATTTTAATAAATATTTCACCAGAGTAATTATTAGCTATTTCTTTTATTTCATCTAGAGAATACTCTAGAATACTTTCTACAGAATAATCTTTTAAGGGTAAAATAATACCATCTACTTTATTTAGTAGTTCTTTATTATTTTTTGATAATTCAATTATGAGTTTTATAATATCACCTTCTTTTATCCATATTATTCAATTTATAATGAGGTTAATGGTTTGTCAAGTATTTCATTTTCTTAATGTTGAAATATTATTGGTAGAAGCATAGTTGGAAATAGCTTGAAAGTTTTGATCATAGGGATATGTTCTTCTACCAAATTCTAACCACATTTTAGAGAATGACAGTTCATTTTCCAATAGCTCTTTTACTTGAGGATTATTAATAGTTTTATTACCTGTTTGATTAGTAATATCTACACAATCTTCTTCATCATATAAGCAACTTTGGAGGTCACATTCTAATTTATCACATTGATAAGCAAAGAAAGCTTCTTTGGATTTTTGTTCTTCAAATTCAATAAATAATTTTTCTAAATTTTCACAACTTATAAGATTTTTTAACAATTTATGAACTGCTTCGTGTTCTATTTTTTTCTTCTCTTCTTTACTGATTTGAAATTGAGTAAGATCACCTATTATGATTTCTCCTAGTTCATGGATAGCTAGAAGAAAAATAACTTTACCTAAATCTATATCAGAATAATTATATTCACTATGAATAGCAATGGCAAGCATTTGGGTACTGTAGATATGCTCTGCAACACTTTCTAATCTATCTCTTTTTACATGCCAGTCAAGCCAACCTGTTCTAATTAAATCTTTTAATCTATTACATAATACATAAAACTTAATAACATTTTCTTCTTTTGTCATACTATACTCCAATTAATTATCTTATCATAGTTTTTGGTTTATCTTTTAAATATTCAAAGAAACTAGTTTTTTTCGCAATTAAAGTTAATTTATTAAAAACTTTTTGTTCTATTTGGCGAACTCTTTCTCGACTAAGATTTAACTCTCCACCTATTTCATCTAATGTTTTAATAGTATTATTATTTAAACCTATACGATGATTTAATACATATAATTCTCTACTTGATAAATGTGCTTGATCTATGAATTGTTGAAATTGCTCTAAAAAGATATCATTTTCAACATTATCATAGGAAGAATCATCATCACCAATAAGATTAGAAAAATCAGTATCAGAATCACTTTTTACCTTTTGGTCTAAGCTAGTTGGATTTATTTGGTTAAATTTATCATATAAGAAATTAATCTCTTCAGCTGGAATACCAACTACTAAGGAGATTTCATCAGCCGTTGGTTCTCTTAATAATTGTTGACTAAGTTCATCATATACACGTCTTATTTTGGTCATTTTTTCTATTTGATGAACTGGCATACGAATGGTATTAGCTGTATCAGCAATATATCTAGTTATAGATTGTTTTATCCACCAAGTTGCATAAGTTGAGAATTTATTTCCTTTTTCAATATCAAACTTTTCAAGGGCTTTCATCATTCCAAGATTGCCTTCCATTATTAAATCATTAAAGGAACTGTAATCAGTCTTCCACCTTTTCGCAATACTAATTACTAATCTTTGGTTGTTTTCTATAAATTTATCTCGATAGTATTTAGAATCTACTATATAACTTCTTAACAGTTTTTCTCTTTTATTATTTAATTGTTTTAATCTAGTAGATAATTCTTTTAATTCTTCTAGATTATTTGTAGTAGAAGCCTTATTAATTTGATTTTTAATTGTTTCTATTTCTGAGATAATATTCTGATATCTTCTATGACGTATTGGGAATACTTCAAAATAATAAGTTAAATATTTTATTTTTGTTTCTTCATCTACATCATCAAAATAAGATAATTTAGCTTTTTTAACAAAAACTATTTCTTCTTGTCTACTTAATCTTTTATAAGCCAAACTACCTAAATTAGTTCCTTCTACTGATTCAGGTGAAGTAAATCTATCTCTACTTGTTCTTTCTTTTCTAGGAGATACTTTTCTAGAAATTGATTTATTATTATCTAATGTCTGTTTAAGTTTATTACGTATTACTGCTACTTTGTTTTTTTCTTTTTTTGAAAGAATATAGTAGCCATTTACTTCATCATAATTAGGTCCATAAGCTTTTTGAAGTAAGCTTTTTTCTAAGGTTGATAATTGATTTATACTGCTAATTAATAATTCTTCATCATATTCACTAAAATAATCTTTTAGAGATTTAGCTCTTTTTCCAAGTCGAGCATCTGTAGATGGCTTAGTTTTTTCTTTTGTTTTGCCAGCTAGTTTATCTCTTAATTTATAACGAATAGATTCTACAGTTTTCTTTTCTTGTTCAGTTAGCTTTCTATAATTATCTGAATTTTGATAATCTGGTCCATAAGCTTTCTGAAGTAGTAATATATCACTTTCTGGTAATTGATTAATAACTTCAATTACTTTATCAATATCATATTTACTTAGATAATCTATAATAGTTTTTACTTTAGGCCCTCTTTTACTTTTTATTAAAGTTTCTATATCTTCTTCTTTATCCACTACTTTTTTGATTTTATCACGAAGATGATAGATTTTTTTTCTTTCATATCTAGTAATATCTTGATACCCATTAAAACTATTAAAGTCTTTTCCATATACTTTTATTAATAATTCTTGATCTTTTGATGGTAAAATAGCTACTAATTTATTTATATCTTCAAAAGAGATATCACCAAGATATTTTCTTAGAGATATTTTTTGAATATTTCGTGATGAATTTTTTTCAAGATGTCTTTTTAATTTTTGACGAATAAATAGAACTTTCTTTTTTTCTTTTTTAGTTAGTTCATAAAAACCATTTCTCTTAGATAAATCTTCACCATATACCTTTAATACTAATTCTTTTTCTGTTGGGAGTAATAAAGATACTTCTTTTTGAATTAATGCTAGAGGGTATTCATGGAAAAATTCTTTTAATGATTTATTACCTTTAGTAATACTAGTAGGACTATTAGTTCTCATACGAACTTCTTCTGTAGTATAATCTCTCGCAAAATACATTTTTAGATTTTGACGAATAGCTCCTACTTTTCTT
>CALCBO010000141.1 GCA_937897245.1 uncultured Caryophanales bacterium
GGGAAGCAAAGCGAAAATCGCTGAACGCTTGAGTGGCATTGAATCTGATTCTCAGAAACAGTTTGTCATTGAAGTGATTAAAGAAATCGGCGTGTCCAATCTGGACAAACTGCGCGAAGTCGTTCGTGTATTCTACGGCGATAGCATGGAGTTAGATTTCGTGTTCCCTCCACAGGACTAATGTATAAGTAGGTGCAATTGTGGCAGGATATAAATCCTTTGACGACGTCTATACCGTCTTTATGGATTCAACCATGGTAGACGGCTATCTTTTACCACGGACTCCAGAAGGCATGTATGGACTGTTAGAATATGCACTCCGTAGATACAGATTGGCTTATGATAATGCAAAAGAAGTTGAGTTGGTAAGGGATACAGAAATGTTGACTGTCGAACTCGATGATTTTGATGTTGAACTCATTGTGGCATTCATGAGATTAAAAACTTATGAAAAGGCCGAAGATGAGTTTACTTCTACTTATGATGTTCTGATTGACGATTTAGGTAGACGTAATTATAAAGCCCAGTCTGATGCGAGAAAGGCGTTAATCGCAGAACAGAAACGAGAAATCGAATTACTCATTCGTAAAATGTCTGAGGATTTTGATGTAATTGATGAACTTGAATAGGATGGTGCGATATGAAGGACTATTCTAATTGGCATCCGTCTCGTGAAGAACGTCTGAGATATAACGCTTTAAAAACGTTTGGTACTCACGCTAAATATGGAGACGAAGATGAATTTGCTATGGTCAATGGTGAATTTAAGGCAAGAGTTATTGTAAAAGACCACACGAATCCGCTGAATTTTGGTTTAGAGGATAAGAAGATGTATTTTGTCAATGACCCAAAACGCCAAGTCTGCCGAGGAGATATTATATCTGGTATTGATGACCGAAATTATATCGTTGTAACGATACCAGAATCGAATGGTGTGATTTCTAAATGTAGAGGGCGTAAAATGTATGACACAATGTCTTTTGTAAAAGATGGCCAAGAGCATGTTTTTGATTGTGTTGTAGCAAAAGGTTTACTGTATGATTCTACGTCTTATGTGACCGAAACCACAGTGTTTACAGAAGAGGACTTTATCGCTCTGATTGTTCAGTATAATGAAATTACTCAAACTATTCAAATGTTTGATATTGTTATAGTGAACGGAGAATATCATAGAGTTGTTAAAGTTGACCCGCATAGATTAAAAGAATATCCTGATGAAAAGGGTGTTCTGCAGTTAGTGCTGACAAAAGCAATGACTTGCGTAGCTGCGGACGACTCTGAAGACATTATGAAAACGGACACTCTTATTGACCACAGATATGGCATTGAGCCATTTAATATAATCGGAATATTGCGTTATGCTAAGTTAAAAGAACGAATCTATAATTCCAAGGCTCGTGAAATTTTAACTCCACATAATGTTTTGCAGCCGGGAGATATTATCGAAGCAACATTTTTAAGAAACCCTACGGTAGATGACTCTACAGAGACACGTATGTACTTGTGTCAGTCACTGATTGACATGAGAGAAAATTACGACTCTGCGTTTTTGATTGACTGTAATGCACAGTTTAATATCAAAGATGACAACGGAGATGCCTATACTGTCTACGCGTATTTTGAAAATAACTCAACTCAGCTGATGAGTAATGAGCGAAATTCTAATATGTGGAATGATAACAGCAAATTCAAGTGCCTCGTTCAAAGTAATCCGCTTACTCGAAAATTAGGTAAGGAAATAGCTAGAGTTATTATTGACGGAGAAGGCTATGAAATTGTTGGTACAGACAGATTGTCTGCTGAAGGAATAATTGGCGTTGAATTTGTAGCTAGCTTTATCAATCCAAGTTTGGACAATTTGGAATTGCAGATTGCTGACTATTATAGGTACAATGCTATGGAAGATGTCACTTCAGATGAAGAATTTGAATATGCTGTTCGTGCTGAACAAGGTGATGAAGAAGCTAAAAGAATGTTAGCTGAATCTAACTTACGTCTAGTTGTTAGTATAGCTAAAAGATATGTTGGACGTGGAATGCTATTCTTAGACCTAATCCAAGAAGGAAATATTGGCCTAATGAAAGCAGTTGATAAATTTGACCCTACAAAGGGATATAAATTCTCAACTTATGCCACTTGGTGGATTAGACAAGCTATTACACGTGCTATTGCCGATCAAGCAAGAACTATCCGTGTACCAGTTCATATGGTTGAAACAATTAATAAACTAGCAAGAATTCAAAGACAATTAACTCAAGAGTTAAATCGTGAACCAACTGATGAAGAAATAGCTGAAAAATTAGGGATAAGTGTTGAAAAAGTACGTGAAGTATATAAAATATCTCAAGATCCTGTATCTCTAGAAACTCCAATTGGTGAAGAAGATGATTCACATTTGGGTGATTTCATTAAAGATGAAAGAACTATGGGACCAGAAGAATATGCCACTGTTGAAATGCTAAAAGAAGAATTAAGAGGTGTTCTTTCTACCTTAACTGAAAGAGAAGAAAAAGTTTTACGTTTGCGTTTTGGTTTAGATGATGGTCAATGTCGCACCCTAGAAGAAGTAGGACAAATATTTGGGGTTACCAGAGAAAGAATTCGTCAAATAGAAGCAAAAGCTCTAAGAAAACTAAGACATCCTTCTCGTTCTAGAAAATTAAAGGATTTCTTGACAGATTAATGAAAATAAATGCTAGATTAAAGAAGATAGGGGATTTAGTGGAAGCTAACTCCTTTTGTTTAGATGTTGGCTGTGACCATGCTTTACTAGATATTTATTTAGTTACTCGTAAAAAAAATATCAAAGCAATTGCCAGTGATATTGCGACAGGACCAATAGAACAAGCAAAAAAAAATATTAAACGTGAACACTTAGAAAACGAAATAGAAGTACGAATAGGAGATGGTCTATCAACCTATTCAGAAGAAATAAATACCATCATCATCTCTGGAATGGGTGGTAAAAACATTATTGGAATATGTAAAGCAAATCCCAAAGTATTAAAAGAAATAGATACTCTAATAATAAGTCCCAATAATTATCAAGAAGATGTAAAACGCTACTTATGTAAAAATGGATTTTATATTGAAAATGAAGAATTTGTTAAGGATAAAAGATTCATCTATCAAATAATCATCTTTAAAAAGGGTAAAAAGAAATATACTAAAGAAGAATATTTCTTTGGACCAGTGTTCTTAACAAAAAAAGGACCATTATTTAGAGAATATTATGAAAGAGAAATGAAATCTAGAGAAATATTAATTTCACTTTTACCTAAAAATTTTTATTTAAAAATCTATAAAACTAAAAAAGAAATCCAAATGATTAAAAAAGAAATTGCAGACTAGTAATAGTCTTTTCTTATCTTATTAATTATTTTAAAAGTATAGTATTGTTTTAGTAAAATAAATAGTATATAATAAAATAGAAAGCTAAAAAAGATAATGGTATTCAAAAATATTATTAACACAGTTTTATATACTAGTTGTAATAGAGGTGGCTTGTAGAATATGAAAAAAATAAGTATGATCTTAGTAATAATAGTTACTATTTTTTCAACAACTATTGTTTATGCCAAAGATTCAGTTTATTCATTAAATAAAAATAAAGATGAACATTTTCGTTATGTCATAAATGGTTATGATGAGACTGGAAATAAAGATGGTTTTATTCTTGGAGGAGATTATTTAAAAGAAACAGATAATCAAGAAGATTACCAAGTGATGTTAGTTAAATATAATAAAAAAGGTACTGTTAAATGGAAATATACTTATGGTAAAACAAAAAAAGATTACTTAGATTACTTAACATATACATATAATAGTGAAGGTAAAATAGATGGTTATGTTTTAGTGCTAGATAAAACATATAATACAGATGATACAACAAAAGAAGTTGCCTCTACTTTTGTTAAAGTAGGATTAGATGGAAAATATATTGCTGAAAAAGATTCTAATCTCCAAAAACAAGAACATATAGTTAAGATTGTTGAAACTTCAGAAAATGGTATTTTTAATGGATATCTCGCAATTGCTAATAATACCGAAAAAACATCATCTTTCCTAGTAAAATACGACCGTGATTTTAATGTTGTATGGTCTAAGGAGAAAGCTATTACTGAAAAAGATACTATTGAGTATACTGATATTACTCCAATAAAAGAAGATAATAATACAATTGGTTGTGTTATTATTGAAGAGAAAAAAATTGGTGATAATTTAACAAAAGATTTAGTACATTTTGATAATAATGGTGATGTTCAAAAAGAAACAGCTATTGATTTAGAAAAGTATTCTACTACATCTTTATCAGCAGCTGAATCTGGTTATATATTATATGGTATAACACCAGAAGTAAAAGTGAAAAAAGGAGAAAAAAGTTATTGTCTAAATCATTATACGAACCAAGATGAAAATGATTGGGAATCAATAGGTGATATACCAGTTGATGATAATAAAAAAATGATTTTACTTCCCCAATTTAAAGATAATAAAATAACTAGTTATACATTATTATATTCCAATAGTTCAGATCATAGTTATGAAGTTATAACTCTAGATCAAGATGGTCTACTTCAAAAGAAAATTAAAAAGATTAATAATGAATATTATGATATAGAAGGATATCTAACAAGTAAAAATACAATCTATCTAATAGGTCAAATAAATTGTCCTGAAGATGAAACTTGCGAATATGATGGAAATTCTTTATTCTTAGTTAGTGATGAAGACAAAGTAATAGAAGTAGAAGATAATGATAGTACTAATATTATATTGATTAGTTCTATTGCGATAGTAGGCTTAATAGGTATCTTTATCTTTAGAAAGAAAAGCAAAAACATAAAAGCGTAGTTAATCGCTTTTTTTTCTTTGTATTCCAAAGATACTTCCAATAACAGTAAGTAATACAATAATTAAATAATATAATAGATATTTAATTTGATAATTATTACTTATAATACTTACTATTAAACTAAATAGTATAAATAAAGAACCATATTTAAGTCCCTCTAAATAACCTTTCTTTAAAGCCTTTTTTCCAATAAAAAAACTATGAATAAAAATAGATATAAGTATTACTATAAGCTTAATCATCGTAAAAAAATAATAATCAATAAAGCTATAATAATATAGAATAGTAGAAAGAATAGTAATAATTATTATCTCTAAGATATTATAGAAAAAAGGAATAATAAATATTTTAAAATAATTCAATATAATCACCTAATAAAAAATATGCTAAGAATAAAATAATATGATAATAATCATAATAATAATGGTGATCTAATGAAATACTTTATAATAATGTATCGTAGTTTATTCTCCTATATTTTTATTGCCTTAGCATACCGTTTTATGGGAAAAAGAGAAATAGGAGAACTATCAGTAATGGATTTGGTAGTATCTATTTTTATAGCTGAAATGGCTGCTATATCTATAGATGATTACAATAAGAATATGTTAATATCTATTATTCCTATTACTATTCTAATTCTACTTCAAGTACTATCATCTAAAATATCAATCAATAATAAAAAAGCTAGAAATATTATAGATGGTAAACCTTCAGTTATAATAAATAGAGGTAAAGTAAATTTTAAAGAAATGCAAAAACAAAGATATAATATAGATGACTTATTAATGCAATTACGTGAAGAATCTATAAAATCAATAGCTGAGGTGGATTACGCAATTTTAGAAACAAGTGGTAAATTATCAATCTTTTTAAAAGAAGATGATATTAAACACAATTATCCACTACCACTTATCTTAAATGGTAAAGTAGATGAAGAAACATTAATTCAAATAGGTAAAAATAGAGAATGGCTTAATCAAGAACTTATAAATAATAATATTATAATAGATAATATATTCTATGCTTTTTATCAAACAAAGAACTTATATATTATTGAAAAAGATAAGATAAAATGACAAATTTCTTTTGTTATTTTTTTTATACTTAAAATGGTGATTATATGAAAAAAATATTAATAATTCTCATTATAATAGGTTTAATCTTATCTTATCAAAATACATCTTCTAAAAAAGAAGAAAGTAGAGGAGTATTTATTAGTTATATAGAATTACAAGAATATTTAAAAGAATACACTCCTGAAGAAGGAAAAAGAAATATTGATAAAATGGTTCATAATATATCGAAATTTAATTTAAATACTATTATCCTTCAAGTAAGAGTAGGAGCTGATGCTATATATGATTCTAAAATATACCCATATAGTAGTTATATAAGTAGTAGTGAAGGTAAAAAGACATTCGATGTTTTAGAATACTTTCTAAAAGTAACTAAAAAGAAAAAAATAAAACTAATAGCTTGGATAAATCCTTATCGTGTAAGAACAACTAATGATACAACAACAATTACTAAGAAATCACCTGCATATAAATATTTAAATACAGATTATCTTTATCAAGGAGATGGAATATTCTTTAATCCATCAAAAAAAGAAGTAGAAAATCTAATAGTAGAAGGAGTAAAAGAAGTACTTAATTATCCTATAGATGGTATATTATTTGATGATTATTTTTATCCAAATAGTGATATTGATATATTAGATTATGAAGAATATATAAAGTCTAATCCTAACATATCATTAGAAGAATATCATTTAAATGTAGTTAATCACATGATTAGTAGAGTTCACCAAGAATGTAAAAAGAAAAAAATACCATTTGGTATATCTCCTGATGGTAATATTGATAATAATTATCAAAAAAATTATGCTGACGTACGATTATGGTTAAGTAGTAAAAAATATATTGATTTTATTATGCCTCAAATATATTATGGATTTTATAATAGTACTAAAGGGTATTGTAATGTTATTCATGAATGGGAAAATCTCTTAAAAGAAGATTCTATTGATTTATTAATAGCTCTTGCTTTCTATAAAGTGGGTATAGAAGATAAGTATGCTAAAGAAGGAAGAGATGAATGGATAATCAATGATAATATAATTATGAGAGAAGTATTACTATCTAGAAATCTAAAGAATTATCATGGATTTAGTCTATTTCGTTATGATAATATATTTAATAAAGATATTTATACCAATAATAGCATTTCTGAAATAGAAAATTTGAAAAAGATATTAAAATGATTTATAATGAAATAGAAGGTCGTGATAAAATGAAGAATAATAAAGGATTTACTTTAGTAGAATTATTAGCTATGTTAGTTGTATTAGGGATATTATTAGCTGTTGGTATACCTAATATTACAGGAATAATAGAAAATAATCGTATTAGTGCGTTAAAATCAGATGCTTCTATCATGGTAGATAAAGCTAAAGTGATTTTTTCTACAAAAAGGAATTTTACAAAACCAAATAATGGAGAATGTGCTATCTTAAACTTAAAATATTTAGATGACAATGAAGATTTAAAAAAAGGACATAATGGTGGTACTTATAGCCAAACAGAATCACTTGTAGTTATAAAAA
>CALCBO010000142.1 GCA_937897245.1 uncultured Caryophanales bacterium
TTCTCTTAAAACACTAGTTGGACGAATTGCTTCATGAGCATCTTGAACATTTTCTTTCTTATTAGATTTTTTTACATATCCTAGATACTTTTTACCGTATTTTTCTTCGATATATTTCATAGCAGGAGCTACAAAATCATTGGATAATCTAATAGAATCTGTTCTCATATAAGTTATTAAACCAACTGTTTCACTTCCTAAGTCTATACCTTCATATAGTTTTTGGGCAATACTCATAGTTTTTCTAGCTGGAAAACCTAATTTATTTGAAGCTTCTTGTTGAAGAGTTGAAGTAATAAAAGGATATTTGCTTTTCTTTTTTCTTTCTTTTTTCTCAATATTCTCTACTGTATATTCTTCTTTTAAAGAATCTAGTATATGATTAGCTTCTTCTTCATTATGAATTTCAATATCTTCAGTTTTATATTTAAACAATTCAGCTTCATAGTCTTCAAAGATAGCTATTATTTTCCAATATTCTTCAGGAATAAAAGCTTCTATTTCTCTTTCTCTATCAACTATTAGTTTTAGAGCTACACTTTGGACACGACCAGCACTTTTAGCTCCTATTTTACGTTGAAGTAATTTACTAAGACGAAAACCTATAATTCTATCTAAGATTCTTCTAGTTTCTTGACTTTTAACTAAATTATCATCAATTCTAGTAGGATTATCAATTGCTTCTAATACTTTATCATGAGTTATTTCATTAAAAAGAATTCTTTTATAACCTTTTTCAGGTATTTTTAGTGCATCTTTTAAATGCCAAGCAATGGCTTCTCCTTCACGATCAGGGTCGGCTGCTAGATAAACCATATCACTTTCTTTAACATCTTTTTTTAATTCACGAATTACGCTTCCTTTTCCTTTAATTGGAATATAATTAGGTTTAAAACCATTTTCTATATCAACACCTAGTCCAAAGGTTCCACTAGTTGCGAGATCTCTAATATGTCCTTTAGATGATACTACTTTAAAATCATTACCTAAATATTTTTCTATTGTTTTACTTTTACTTGGACTTTCCACTATTACTAAATTTTTAGGCATCTTATCAGTCCTCCTCCCAATACTTATACTAAGCTTTTTCTTTTTTGTCAATGTCAATTGTTATTTATTTTACACTATTTAAATAGTCCTTTACAGGTCCATAACTCTTACGATGTTCTTCAAGAATACCATATTCTTTTATTGCTTCTAGGTGTTTTTTAGTAGGATAACCTACATTATGTTTAAAATCATACATAGGATATTTCTTATCTAATTCCATTAACATTCTATCTCTAGTTACTTTAGCTAAGACACTAGCAGCACTAATTGTAATACTTTTTAAGTCTCCTTTAATAATAGGAGTAACTGGAATATCTATATCTAGTTTCATAGCATCAGTTAAAACATATTCTGGTTTTGGATTACACTGATTTATGGCCATAATCATGGCTTCCTTAGTTGCTTGATAGATATTAATCTCATCAATTCTTTTTGCAGAAACTATTCCTATACCATATGCAATAGCTTGTTTTTTTATTTCTTCGTAGAAATATTCTCTTTTTTTCTCGCTTAATTTCTTACTATCGGTTAAACCATCTAAATTGAATTCTTTTGGTAATACACAACAAGCAGCAACAACAGGTCCAACTAAAGGGCCCCTTCCTACTTCATCTACTCCACCTATTAAGGTAATACCTTTTTCTCTTAATTCTCTTTCATAACGATAATTATCTTGACACTCTAATAACAATTCAATTTTCTTAATAATTGATTTGTCATTTATATTATTCGCATTTTTTTTAACTTCCAGATACTTTTTTAAAGAAATTACTGATATTTCATATATTTTTTCGTTTTCACTTAAACTATTTACATATTTAACAATAATATCTTTATCATCAATATTTATTTCTTTTAATAATTCCAATTCTAAATTATCACATTTTCTAATAATACCTCTTAGAACTAAACTACTATCACCAATTACTATATAATTTGTAGAATCAAGTTCTAATTCTTTAATTTTATTCATTATTTCTTTCTTGTTCATAATATGACTCCATCTATTTAATTTTTAAAATTTAATATATCATCCATTAAGAATTCGGTCAAATAAAATATAGGTATTTTACAACCTACACTTTACTATTGATTATTATCTAATCTATCAAATGTTACTTTTCCAAAATAAGCATTTTTTAAATCTTTGATTATTATATCAGATACTCTTTCATAATCTACTATACCACCACGTGATAAAGCTCCTCTTTTTTGACCAATTAATTCATAAACTTCAATATAGTCTTCATCTAATTCTTCAATACCATATCTTTCTTTTAATTTATCTGGATATAATTCATATAGTGTTTTTAAAATGAAACAAGCTATTTGATCAGTATTTAATATTTCTTCTTTAATAGCTGAAAATGAAGCAAGAATTTTAGCTTGTTCTTGATTTTCTAATTTAGGCCATAGTATTCCAGGAGAATCTAATAATTCTATATCTTTATGAATTCTAATCCAAGAAAGACTCTTAGTAAAACCTGGTTTGTTACCAACACCAGCACTTTTTCTACCTACTAGTCTATTAATTAAAGTACTCTTTCCGACATTAGGAGCTCCTACTATTAGTACTCTAACAGAACGTTCTTTCATTCCTTTTTCAATTCTACTTTTATTAATACTATTCATTATTTCACGTGTTTTATTAATTAATTCATTACAATTACCATTCATTAAATCTAATGGTATTACTTGATAATTTTGTTTTTTATAATAATCTAGTATTTTATTAGTTTCTTTTTCATCACATAAGTCCATTTTAGTAACAACTAATATTTTAGGTTTATCTTTTATTAAATTATCTATATCTACTATTTTAGAAGATATAGGCATTCTAGCATCTACTACTTCATAAACAATATCTATTACATTTAATTGTTCACTAATTTGTCTTTTTGTTTTACTCATGTGTCCTGGAAACCAGTTTATATTTGTTTTA
>CALCBO010000143.1 GCA_937897245.1 uncultured Caryophanales bacterium
TTTTACCCTTCTATCCCTTATATGTGATTTTTTTCGTAAAGTGGCGGAAATTTCTCCAAAACATCTTCCATAATATAAGTGCGGAGATTTCCGATATGCGCAAAGTGGTACACTGTAGGACCACAGGTATACATTTTTACAACATCCGGGGAATTGGGTTGAAATAATTCTTTTTTATGGGTAGCAGAGTTATAAAGATACATATAAATTCCTCCAATCAAAAAATGCCTCTTGCGCCTAAGGCACAAGAGGCGGGTCAAAAAAACTCGCGGTTCCACTCTCATTTTTTACTCAATCAGGATTCGCTCCCGGGCGCACATTCACAAATCGACACCGCCCGGACTCACAGCCTATGATCCGGACTCTCTGAAGGATAAAACTTGCTACTATTCCCATTCACAGCGATATTTAGTTTGTTTTATTTTACAACTCCATACTAATTTTGTCAAGCATTCCACCATTTGTTGACAGCATAATGTCCCACCGGGCAGATTGACAGAATGGGCATAATATATTATAATTCAAATAATCATTCCTATCCCTAAACAAAGAAAGGATGGAGATTATGAAAAACATACTTTGTGTTCTAATCACTCTGTTATTGTTGATAAATATTACCGCTTGCGTTAAGCAACCGGTGCAAAACGATCTGGAAACGACTCCGACAACCACTGTGCCGACAGAAACAGCTGTCGACCCCACAGAGACCACAACTTTTGACGAAACATCTATTATCCCGCAACCAATGGTCTCTGTTTCATTACCAATGCAAAATGAAACGATCACTGACGACGAAGGCAATGTGTTGATGCATTATAATACGCAGTATATGATCCTTTCTGTGTCAGAGCAGGAAATTGCCGACCGTATCACTGTTGAATTTCTAAACCGTATCGATGAAACACGTAGCACGAAAGAATCTATTCTTTCTTCTGCCAAAAGCGCCTATGCAGCAAACAGCAAAAATTGGACGCCTTACCAATATACAGTTGCCTACACACCAAAACGGATCGATAACGGTGTTATGAGTTTACTGGGTTGTGATGTAAGTTACTTAGGCGCACATATCGATAAAGTATATCATTCTGTTAACTACAGTTTGTCAACCGGATACAATCTCTCCCTGCTCAATATCATAACAGGCAATGATAAAATTGAAATACTTTGCCAACTTGTTATAGATACTTTAACAGAATCAAAAGACCAATTATCTTTGCACGAAGATTTTGCTGAAACTGTTAAGCAGCATTTCTCCGGCAATGTTAATGATGCTTGGTTTTTCTCCGCCGAAGGTCTATGTTTCTTCTTCTCCCCTTATGATATTGCACCGTATTCTGCCGGTGTTGTTGTCGCGGAAATACCGTACGAGAAACTTACCGGCATCCTGAAAGATGATTATTTCCCCGCTGAACAAGCAAACGCACCTGGTACTATAGCAATTATGCCATATAGTTTGGAAAACCTTGACAAATTTGAAAGATATCCTGAGTTAAAGTTAAGCACAGGGAAAGACAAATTCATTATCAGTACGGATAAGGCAATCCATGATATAGCGATTTCAGTCGGTTCTCTTTCTGTTTCCGGAATGTATACAGAGTCATATACTGCATATGCGCTTTCCGGTTTGACCTTAAAAGATGCTATCGTTGTAGAAGCAGACTTTAACAGTGATACTGTATTGCAAATTAAATATTATTCCGGCCATGATCTGATCATAGAGAATCTTGCTTTGAATGATACTACAAATCAGGTGGAAATTTTGCGAAACAACTAATTTAATGCCCCCTCAAACGAGGGGGCATTTTTATGCAAAAAAATACTAGAAAAAATATTATAGTAAAGTAACTTATAAATGATAGTATATTATTCATTCTACTTGTATTCATATAATAATGTAGCAATAATATATGTACTAACTTTTTGAAGTTACACTACTATAATTATTCATTTGATATAAAACTTAAAGCTGTAAAAATGTATTTATTAGAAGGGATTGGAAGTCCTACAATTGCAAAAGAACTTGGTTTGAGTTGTAATAAAAGAGTTCTTTTGTGGGTAAAAAGATATAATGAATTAGGAGAAGATGGATTAAAAGAACGTAGAGGTACTACTCGAGGATTACAAAAAGGTAGACCTAGAAAGCGAGAGCTTTCACTTGAAGAAGAAAATCAAAGATTAAAAGCAGAGGTTGAATTTTTAAAAAAGTTATTAATTCTAGAAAGGGAGTGATTCGTAAATCTAATATTTTTAAAGCAATATACCAATTAAAAAATACATATAATATAAATATCCTATGTAAAATAGGTAAAGTTTCTAGAAGCGGTTACTACAAATGGCTTAATTCTAATAAAGATAACGATAAAGATTTTGATTTAAAATATAAAATATTGAAAGTATATACTGACTCAAAGAAAGTTTATGGTTATAGACGAATTAAAATAGGATTATTTAGAGCCTACGGCTTAATTGTAAATCATAAAAAGATAATTAGACTTATGAAATCTTTAAATATTAAATCTCTAATAAGAAGAAAAAGATTTAAGTACTATTCACCTAAAACTATTGATATGGGTAAAGTTGAGCCTAACTTATTAAATAGAGAATTTAACTGCAATGCTCCCAATCAAAAATGGGTTACAGATATAACTTATTTAAAATATGATAATGGTCGTAAAAGAATGTATTTATCTGCTATTGAGGATTTATATAATAATAGAGAAATTATAGCTTATAAGATTAGTGATAATTTAGATATGTCATTTGTTGAACAAACCTTAGGAGAAGCCTTTAAAAAAGTTCAAAAGCATGAATTTAATAATTTGATTATACATAGTGATCAAGGATCTCATTATAAATCAAATATTTATAAGTCTATACTTAAGAAATGTGGTGTTAAACAGAGTATGTCGAGAAAAGGAAATTGTTATGATAATGCATGTATTGAAAATTTTTTAGGACATTTAAAGACAGAGTTAATTTACCAAAATTCATATAGTTCCAAAGATGAATTAATTAAATCAATAGATGATTATATATATTGGTATAATAACTGTAGATTTCAAGCTAAATTAAAAAATATGACACCTGTAGAATACAGGTGCCGTATGATTTAATATATAGTCTTTTATTAAAATGTCTACTTTTTAGGTATCAGTTCAAAATTACTGACTTTCACTCGGATATTTAAATTATATCATACAAATAATGTCAAAAATAGTCTTTTATTGAAAACGTTTTTAAAGTATTGTAATTATATAAATCAAACAATATATCCAATAAATAAAAAATGCAACACATTATAACGAATATTTATAAAAATATGAGGTGAAAAATTATGACAAGATTATTGACCACAAAAGATAATTATAATAGATACGACAATAAATATATAAAAATAGGAGATGACAAATTATGAAAGGTTTATATAAAAAGATAAGTGCTATAGTATTAGCAGGAATGGTAGTATTTGGAGGTGTAGCTTTAGGAGGCGTACAAAAAGCTGATGCATCCGTTGGTTTTCTGGTAGGTATAAGCGAAGATAGTAAAAGAGATTATGAATTTGTTAAATATATGTGTCATTTATATGATATTCAAATTATTAAGTCGAGTAAAGATAGCTCTGTAATCGATAAATTTGTAAGAAAGGAATTCCCTAAAGTAAAAAGATTATTAAAGAACGAAAAAGAATTTAAAAGTGAACAGAAAGCTGAATTTGATCAATATTTAAGGGATATAAGAAAAGGTGGAATGAAAGGTGCAAAAAAATTCCATAGAGTAAAGTTTGCAGATAGAGAGTATGTTCTTTTACTTAGATAGTAAAGTAAGGAATTTGTAATTTAACTTAGAAACTAAGAGAAAACTAATCCAAGTTTACTCTTAGTTTTATATAATTTAGATTAAAAAATAAATATAAAAAACAACAAAAAATAATAAAAAATATATAAAAGATAAGGTTAAATATCATGAAAAATTTATATAAAAAAATAGGTATTGGAGCAGTAGCATTATCATTAATCTTAGGTGGATATTTATCAAATGGATTAATTGCTAATGCTAACTCAGTTCAATCATCCAAAAAACTTAATGAAGTGGGAATTGAAGTTGGTAAAAGTGATAGACAAATTGTTAAGGGAGCAAAAGAAATATATGGATATGGAATAATGGGATTTTATGAAAATGGGGCAAGTATAAGGGATATTAATGAATATTTAGAATGGTTCCCAGAAGATAAAGACAGGGTAAGCAAAGTTTTATGTGAGTTTAGAGACGGAAAAGAATTTTTACAAGATTTATATAAAAATGGAGTAGCGGAAGGTGTTCATAGAGTAAAAATCGGATTAGATGAGTATATACTTCTATTTAAACAAGATTTAGAGTATGGAATTGACTGGAATCAACAACGTGATAAATGGATTGATAATGACGGAAAAGATATAGAGGAAATAGATGACATATAAAAGTTTTAAAACCGGCTTAACCGTATACTTAAATACAAAGGGGTATATTAAATATATATAAAAATACTATTAAATTTATTTTCTAGCATTGAAAAAAATTTAATAGTATTTTTATGTACATGGTGATTATAGTAAAGGAACTTAATAATAAATGTACGTAATGTATATCAAACTAAGATTTATCCTAGAACTTATAAAATAGTTATAGATTACATATACGAACTTTTATAAGTTCGACTACTATATCTTTATTGTTCATTTGATACAATTTACTTATATACATAAAATTGGCATCAGCGATATTTCCAATTTATTCAAATTTAAATACTAAGTCGATAAGTTAATAGCTTAATTTAATAAATAAAAAAAGCACCTTATTAGTAGGAACTTTGTCATATATATCCATAAATTCATTTATAATTTTTTTAACTTTTATATCTAAACATATTGATATTACTAGCATTTAAAAGTTTCTTAAAGATTTTACATTTCTATAATTCCCCTTTAAATTAAAGCATACAATATTTAATATTACATACTTTCACTCGAATATCTAAATTATATCATGAAAAAATTTTTAAAAAAAGTATTATATTGAAAATGCTTTCCTGCTAAAATGAAATCATAAAAAATAACAAATACAGAAAGATAGGTACTAGATTATGAAAAAATTATTAACCATAAAAATAAATAGAGATAATTATAAAAAACGTAACGATAAATTTAAAAAAATAGGAGATGAAAAATTATGAAAAATATACATAAAAAAATAAGTGCAATAATATTAGCCGGAATGGTAGTATCAGGAGGAGTTGTAGCAAGTGGAGTAAGTTCATTTGCAAATTCAAGTCAGGTATCCATAAATCAATCACAACAAAAGGATGATGTTGAAGAAATGCTTAAAAAGCATTTAATGAAGTATGATTATAGAATTAAAGCAGAGTATCCTAGTAAAAAAGCAGCTAAAGAAGCGGCACTTAAATATAGAGGTTATAAAAAAGTCTATGGAGGTGTAAGGGTACTTAAGGATTCTAATATTGATAGACTTTTATATAATCTTTGGAGGTTTAACTACCAAATTGTTGCAATAGAGTACCAAGGTCGCTATTTTGTAATTGGATTAGATTATTAGAATAAATTAATATATTTATAATTTAAATAAAACCACCCGTAAAACGGGTGGTTTTATTTTTAAAGGAAACAATATTACGAAAATTATTTATATAAGCTATAAATATAATTTACATCAATAACTTTAAACAAACCTTAAAAAATAAAATTATTTTTCATGATTTTATCTCATTAAATTTATAACTTTATATCATTTCTATCCATAAAATACATACCAAACCCTATAATTAAACTATAAACTGATTTAAGATATTACACAGTATAAATGACTTATCTTACAATACATCAATTAAGATAAGTTAATTTTAATAATTAGGGGGATAATTTTATGAAAAGATTAGTTATTGATTTAGGACATGGAGGCAATGATCCTGGAGCCGTTGGATTAAATAAAACTTATGAATCAAATATTGTTTTAGCTATAGGTAAGGAACTTGACAAATTATTAAAAAACTACGACCTTGAAGTTAAATTTACAAGGCTATCTGATAATTACCTTTCATTAAGTGAAAGAGTTAAAATCGCAAATAATTTTAAAGCAGATTATTTTTTATCAATTCACATTAACTCATCTACAGACAATAGTGTTAGAGGCACTGAAATTTGGCAGTATTCTAATAAAAATAATAAGTTAAATAAATTTTCAAATAAACTATGTAAAGACATATCAAATATTTTTAATATTAGAAATAGAGGGGTTAAATTTAGCCAAAATTTTTTTGTGCTAAGAAACACTAATATGCCTTCAGCTTTAATTGAGGTTGATTTTATATCTAATATTGATGCAGAAAAAGATTTAAATATTAGTGATAATATTAAGGCTATAGCATTAGCGATTAAAGATAATTTATTAGATTTATTTGGATTAGATAAAGATACAAATAATAGTTTATATAGGGTGTGCATTGGGTCGTATAAGGATAAAAATAATGCTATAAATCAAGTTAAATTGGCCAAGGATAAAGGTTTTACAGATGCATACATAATTTGATATTGAATAAAATTCGCCATGATATAGTTTCCTTGTATATAAAAAAATAGATATATTTAAAATTTAATACATTAAATTACAGAAATGGTTTGAAAAGTAATATATAATATTACAATAAGTAATATTTATTGGAGATGATAATATGAACAAGGAACAATTTAAAAGTTTAGATATATTAAATCAAATAGAGTATGTAAATAAAATACTAAAAGAAGGCAAAACATTAACTACTTTTTCAGAGGAAGTAGGGATATCACGAAAGACTATAAGTAAAAATTTTAGTAAGGCTGGATATAAATATAGCCAGAGTAAAAAGCAGTATATCGTTGATAATACTGATGTTTGGGCGGGGGAACAAAAGAAATATTACAGTAATATTACAGAAAGTAATATAAAAACTACCCCGAAACAAGAAGGTAATATACCAGTAATACAAAATATTACAACTAACTTAGAAATATCAAATAATCAAAAAAATAGCCTTATATATCTAATTGATAATGTAGATAGAATAAAGGAAATACTAGATGGTCAAAATGAGTATTACAAAAATATTACAGACAGTAATATAGAGAAAAAAGAAGATATAGTAAAAGATATATATAACTTTAAACAAGCAAAAAGAGATTATAGGGCTAAGACTTTAAAATTAGATGTAGAAGTTCAAAAAGGATTTGAGAAAATAGCAGAAGATTTAAAAGAAAGTGGAGTTACTCAACAAGAATTATTAAATTATATTCTAAATCAATATATTAAGTTTTATGAAAATATTAAATAATTTTTAAGTTGCAAAGATTTATAGTAAAGTAACTTTTGATTGATAGTATAAATTTTCATAAATAAGTAAATAAAAATACTATGGGATATGATATTAAATTTAAACGAAGAGTTATTGAATATAAAAATGAAGGACATACATACAAGGAAACTTGTAAGATTTTTAAAATATCAGAAATGACACTAACAAGATGGATAAGAAAAGAAAAGGAAGGTAAATTAGAAGAGATAAAAAAGCCATTTAGAAAACCAAAAAAAATTTATCCAGATAAGTTAGTTAAATATATAAACGAAAATCCAGATGCATATTTAAGTGAAATTGCACAAGAGTTTAATTGTACTCATGTAGCAGTGTTAAAAGCACTTAGAAAGCTTGGTATAACACGAAAAAAAAGACAACTTCATACA
>CALCBO010000144.1 GCA_937897245.1 uncultured Caryophanales bacterium
TGCATGCAGAGCTCACGTGTAGGACACAATACTATGGCCTGAGGAGACCTGTCAGGTATGAAAATCTTATTTAAAACAGGTAAAACATCAAATAAACCACTAACCACCATTGATGCAATAACAACTCCTAAAATAATCTTATCTTTTTTAGCAGGAGGTATAATAACTGCAATAAACATACCATATATTGCTATTGATAAAGCATTTAAAATATCTAATGGTAATACATTACCAATCGCAATCCCTACAAAAGTTCCAAAAGTCCATCCAGGAATAGCTGCACTCATAACACCATATGAATAATAAGGTGATAACCTTCCTTTCGTTAACATAGATACACCAAATATCTCATCAGTAATACCATGAGATACAATCATTCTTTGTGGTATTGTCGCAGTTTTATCCAACTTCTGTGATAAAGACGTAGACATTAATATATATCTTAAATTCAGTATCAACTGTGTAAATGCCATTTCTAAATAACTTGCCTGTGCTACAATAAGTTCTAATCCACCAAACTGTCCAGCAGATGTCAAATTAGTAAAAGAAATAAGTGTTGCTTCAAATATACTTAAACCACCAATTCCGCATTGTAAACCAAAAGTAACAGAAACTGCAAAATACCCTAAACAAATAGGAATACCATCTTTAAACCCTTGTTTCCATAATTCTTTTTTTGTTCGTTCCATAAACATTCCCCTTTTACAAATCATTAGTATATACCTAAACAAAAAGAAAGTAAAAGATATTTAAATAAAATAACAAAACAACGAATTTACAAATCAAATGAAAGATATAGTGATTACCCTATTCATTTATATTGTTTTTTGTAATATCTTTAAAAAATAGATTTCTCAATAATATTGATATATATCTATTAATTGTTATCATTACCTACTTCTTTTAATATAAAATTATTGATTACTGTAAACGTCAAAGCAACCGGCAAGCCAGTATTTAAAAAAGTAGATATGATGAATCATTAATCCAGTTTAAATAAACTGATTATATGTCATCATCTGCTTATTTTATTTATATATGTAGCACGAAAACAGCATATTGCTATGCTATTTTTTTGGTTTTTTAATTGTTTCAGCTATTTTATCAGACCAAGGCATGATATTTTCTAACTGTTCGATATTTTCAACATTGATATCAGGTAGCTTTTCAAATATGTATTCAAGATATTCATATGGTTTTAATCCATTTTCCTTTGCAGTGACTATCAATGAATACATATCTGCACCACTTTGTGCACCGTACTCAGAATTAAAGAACATCCAGTTGCCTCTGCCAATCGTAAAGTTTCGAATCGTCCTTTCGATTGCATTAGTGCTTAGATCTGCTTCTCCATATTCTAGAACAAGTCTCAATTTTGATTCCTGATTTATTGTATAGATGCTTGCTTTTTTGAATGTCTCTGTCGTTGGCATTGTTTCTAGAAGTTCATAACAGTCATGTACTTTTTCAAAGAATTTATCCATGACCTCTTTTGTCTTTTCTTTTCTCAATACCAAACGTTCCTCTATGCTTACCTTTTCTTTCAATCGCAAACATTTTATCAATCATAGCTTTAAGCTCATACGCAATTGTATCTTTTTGCTTTACTCCTTTTGGTATTGAATCAAGCACATCAGTAAACTTTCTGCGACAGTGAGCCCAGCATCCTATATGAACATTCTCTAATTTATCATATGCCTCATATCCATCACTTTGAATAATGGCTTTTGAGTTTGGTGCTATTTCATAAGCATATTCATGATTACGACCTCTTTTGTATTCAAAGACAACAACTGGTTTTGCTTCATATGGTCCTGTTCTTGCCACCCACATATATGAATTTGCTTTTGATGCCTTCTACTCTTGTTTCATCCAGTAATACTAGATGACTTTCATCTAATCTTCTTTTCATATATTTGACCATATCACTTATATACAGTTCATCTGCTTTGATAATCCAATTCGCCATTGTCTGTCTTGATAAGTCAAAACCAGCACTTCTGTATTCTGTTTCCTGACGATATAGAGGTAATGCTTTTTCATATTTATCATAGATTATCTTAGCTAGTAATGATGGACTTGCACTGCTTTTTGGAAGTAATTTATTTGGAAGTTTTGCCTTGATGACTTTTGTTTCTCCTTGGGGACCATTCTGGTTTTCCAAACAATTATTTGGACATACATACGCTGTCTGAAAATGGTCGATCTTTTCATAATAACCAGGATGATATACCATTTCCACATAGGCTATTTCTTCACCAATACATCTTAGTTCTTCGCCACAACTAGCACATTTTTTTTCACTCTCATCCAGATCATGATGAACTTCACTTTTCTTGGCAAAAACACCTTTAGTAATATGTGTTTTATTAGGTCCTTTTTTTGTTTTAGGTCTAGATTCTTCTTCTATATTAATATGTTCGGCAATTTCAATAATGGTTTCTGACTCATTGAATAATTGAGACCAGAAACTTAATTGTTGTTTGTCGGTTTTTTCTGTTGATCGTCCATATGTCTTCTTATTGGATAAAGAAATCTGTTCCTTATAAAAGTTAACTTCTTCCTGTAAGGATGCATTATATTATTCATTTCCTTAACCAATAGGATTAACTGTTCCTTAGATAAATTATCCATATTTTCGACCATTTGCATCACCAAACCTTACCTTATTATTATACCATGTTTTTTATATCAGTAGCTGTTTTTTGTTGGTTTTATAGATATATTTTTCATCAAATCTAAGTCCTTCAAGAAGATATTTTAGTTGTCTTTCGGTGAGTGTATTGAGATTAAAGGCATCAATGAATTCATTTTGAAATTTGCCTTTTTCCATACGTTTGACAAGCATCCAAAAACCACTTCCATCATAATAAATTATTTTAATTTTATTTTTATGCGCATTGATGAAAACAAATAATGAACCATCAATCACATCATGATTGAATTCAAATTCAATTAATGAAACTAATCCATCTATCTGTTTCCTGAAGTCCACCTTTTTAGAACAGAGGTAGATGGATTTAACATCTGATGTATTGATAATCATCTAAAAATCTCCATAAAAACCGAAATATCATTACGATTACATGTAATGTTGACTCCATTAATAGTAAATGTAATAGTTTCTTGTTCTATGATACTGATTGGTTGAAAAGCTTTATCATCATTATCTGCTTCCTGATCGTTTAATACATGTTTGTTTTTATAGAATGATGAAATACATATGTGATTGGTTGTGCAATACGTCTTGACCGATAAACCACTAGCCTCCCAATCTTTATATACCTGGGTCCAATTTACTTTTTCTCTCATAATTAAAAGTCACCTCCTATAGTTTTATATCTTATGAGATGACTTAATTTTATTATTATTTTTTATGACTTACAATTGCCTTATACTTTGACGTTTACCATTTTCTGCTGCATATGTACCAACACTAGGTAAATATTTTATTTCATACTTTAGAATAGATAACACTATGATAAAAGCATTATCAAAATATAAAAGTAAAGTATAAATCAATTGGAAATATCATATCAAAAAAATTCATTAATCATATAGACACTCTTAGGGTGTCTTTTTTTTGTTCTGATAATCAGCAATCAACTATTATTTTATTTTGTTAGAATTTTCTTGAACCAGTATTTACATTATTTTACAATAAAATTAGAAAAGGGTGGAAGCAAGAAGACATCTTCTTAATTTAAACTTTCATCCAAATCGAAGGAGGAGATCCTGATAGGAACTGAAAGCGAGGTTTTGCAGATTTAAAAATTAAAGGAGAGGAGAAAGAAAATGAAAAATAACAATTTAATAAAAATATTATTATCATTATCAATGGTGTTTTCAATGGTATGTTTAGTTGAAGCAAAGGCTACCGAAAGTATTGTGATTAACGGAAATATCTTTATTAAACATACAGCTGATGAATTAATTGAAATTAT
>CALCBO010000145.1 GCA_937897245.1 uncultured Caryophanales bacterium
ATATTATTATTTTGTATAAATGGTGTTTCATTTATTTCACTAGTTAGATAATCATACCAAGTGGAGTCTTTTATAAATTGATGATGGCTTACATGTTCTTCATCACCAAGACAAAAACTATAATCAATTTTTTCTATTTCTACACTGCAATTAACTTTAATATCAAAATTACATATAGCATAAACACTTATTGGAATTATTAATAATGTAGTAAATACTATAATCACTATTTTAGAATAATTCTTTTTACTTTTTAATACAAATATTATGATACTTAAAATCAATAATATTATAGTAATTAAGATAAATAATTGTGATATAGTTTTAGGATTGCTTATGTTAGAAATACTATTATTCATATCACTTGTTGATAAGTTTACTTGGAGATTTTTAGTATCATTATATTTACCATTAATAAATAAATCATCAGATACTTCATTTTTATATTGTACTTTTAATAATACTTCTTTTTCTTCTCCTGCTTTAACTATATTAGATTTATCTTTTGTTTCAAATAGATAGATAATATAGTCAGTACTTGGATTTAATGAAGTTTTATCTAATAAATAATCTTCTTGTGAATCGTTCTTAACAAGCATTTTATACTCAATAGTATCTCCAACTTCAAACATCTTTAAATCTAATTCTAGACTTCTACCATTAATTTCTGGTTCTTGTTTTTCAACTACATCATCTGTTTTATTTAGAATTTCAATTGATTTGATTGTTACTTTGTCTGGTTCACAAACTTCTGCATTTCCAATAATAGGTATTAATAGTACAAATAATACTAGTGATAAGATAATAATTGTTTTTTTCATATAATAACACTTCCCTTTTCAATTCTATTATAATAATTCTCCTTTGATTTATATTTTTCTATGAAATCAATTAATGATTTAGTTAGTAATTGTAAGTTATTTGGATTATGATAATCTCTAAATCTAGCATTAATTTCTAATTGAATAGCATCTACATCTTTCTCATTGTATAAATACTGAGTAATTGCTCCTCCTTTAAAAGGATTATTATAAGCTATATTATTAATACCATTACTAGTAAATGATTCAGTTAATTCTTTTAGAGTTGTATAATCAGTAGTTAAATTATTAAGAGTCCCAAATTCAATATCAAAATCTCTTTCTATACTAGCTCCATGTAAATCTATTACTAGTTTTATATTATTATTTTTCACATAATCAATTAGTATTCTTTTAAATTCATCATGATTATCTCTATTAGGATCTTCTTTAGTATCTTTAATTTTTATTAGACAAGATACATCTTCATATTTGTGTAAGTATAAAGCTAAAGCTTTAGTATATGGTTCTCTTAATTTTATACTACCATCTTTTCTTATTTGTTCCATGGTATGAGGAGCTGTTATGAGAATGTTATTATTTCCTTTTAATAAAACATAATCTGAAGATGTGGTGTATTCTTCAAGTAAATTCATCTCTTCAATAAAAGTCATAGAGCTTTTCTCATTTCTTCTAGAATAGTACAACTATCTTCAATACATCCTTGACATGGTCTTATGATTTTTCCAGTATCTATTCCTTTTAGTTCACGGCATATTACAGTACCATTTTTCTTAATAAATTCATCTTCGAATTCTTTACTTTTATTTATTCCTAACTCATTTAATATCTCTTCGCAAGCTAGAACTGCTCCACATTTTATTTTACGGCCTCCAAGTAGGGGGCTAGCTACTTCTAAAGATTTTTCATTATCCCAACCAGTTATATCTTGGTAGTTTATAAGAATAGCTCCAGAACAACCATATTTAAAAAAATCTGATTTAGCTTTTATTATTCTATCATTCATATTATCACCTGTTTCTATTATATCATGTTTTTTTGGAAATAATTGATTCTTTATTTTTAATGAATTTTTTTATAGAAAAAAAGAGAATTACTTCTCTTCTTTAAATGATTTAAACAGA
>CALCBO010000146.1 GCA_937897245.1 uncultured Caryophanales bacterium
TTGTAAAAGTTGTTCCAGAATATCCGTCATCAACAAAGAACTTTATATTTTGAAAATTATTTTCTTTTGCATATTTACTTAAAATTGATTTTTGATTTGTTATACTATTGCTTTCTCCTGCAAGTTCATCATCTCTTGACAAACGACAGTATAAAGCAGTTATTTTATCGCTTTCTAGCTGTTTCATTTTTACTCCTTTCCCAGCTTGAAATACGATATAAAATTATAGTTACTATTTTTAGTAGTGTTTATAATATACCATATTTCAAACTAAAATCCAATAAAAAATAATTATTTTCTAAAAATCCTAAAAAGATCTTGTAATATTGTATATTCTGAATCTTTGCTAAAATAGGTATTTACCTTATAAACAGTACCTTTTATTTCTTTTTCAAAGTTCAAATTTTGTTCTATGCATAAATTTTCAAAATATTCTCTAAGTTCGCTTTCACTCATTTTTGAAAGTTTATCATATAGTTCATTTCTTAAATTTTCTATAAATTGGTATTCTTTATCTGTAAGTTCTAATCTATAAACAATATTATCTTGCATTTCTATCAGCCCTCCTTTTCTTGTATTCAGGAGAGTTCATACGATTTAGTTTTTCCTGCCTTGCTTTTTCTTTTGCTTCTTGTTTAGCCTTTCGTTCAGCTTCAATTCTTTCTTGCTCTAATCGTTGCCTTCTTAATTCATCTTCTTTTTCTTTATCAAATAGGCTTTTAAATAATTCTGTTACTCTTTGTGGAGCAAGTTTTATAGCGTGGAAAAAGTCTTTAGTTATTTCTACTATATCATCATATTTAGTCTGTAATTTATCTAGTGCATTTCTTAAATTACTAATTCTAACATCACGCTCATATATTTCTTTATCAGCTACAATTCCTTTTTGAGCATATCTAACTAGACTATCATAATCAGTTTTATCTAATTCAATTTTCTTTGAAAACATTTTTTGTTTACCTAGATTAGAAATATCTTCAACTTTTTTATCATATTGCATAATGCTTTCGAAATTCGTTTGTTTTTCAGCAACTTTATTTGTAATTTTATCAAGATTTTCTTTTTCCTTCTTAATTTTATATTCTAAATCAGTTAAATGTTCTTGTGTACTGCCTTTAACGCCACGAATAAAACCTCTATAACCACTATCAGACATATATTGAAAGAATCTATCTTGTAATAGGCTATATGATTTTATTAAAATTGCTTTGCCTTTCTCATTATATAGTGGCTTTCCTTGTAAATCTGTTGCTTGTTCCGATTTCCATTTTTTACTATGACTTACTTGATTTATTATTTCTTTTGTAGTTCCAACAAGGTTTTTATCTTTACATCTTTTTGACCATTTTATTTCTTTCTTAACAACTGGTATTGCTACAACATGCAGGTGATAATGATATATAGGTTTTCCATATTCTTCGGTTAAAGCAGTATTTAATTCATCTGAATGCATAACAGCTGATATAATATTTTCAGAGCCCATTTCTTTTTCAGCAAAGTGGAATGCTTTTTTATAAAATCTTTTTGCAAATTCATAACCACCGTTTTGTTCAAAATAGTCTGAATTAATATCAAATATAATCTCATCAAATATTTTTGCATTATCTTTTAGTCCACGAAGTGATATATCTCCATCTTCAATCATTTCTTTCAATCTTTCGTTGTATGTACTATCACATTTCTTATAATGCACATTATTAGGTGTTTGAGTTAAATCAACATTCATATTAGAGTAAGTTTTATTTTTTCTTTCATTATGTCGTTCTGCTTTTAAAACACTTGCTCTAGTATAAGTTTGTACTCTAGCTACTGAATAGTTTGTTTTGTCCATTTATACATCCTTTCTTGCAGGTAGCAAGAGGCGACCAAAGGGAGCTGTTACATAACTTTCTAACGAAAGTATGTAACCCACTATGACACTTTCAAACTTCGTTTGCAAAGGTGTCGTGGGCTCCTAGCGGAGGGCTCATAAATTATCTCGTTTAAAACTCGATAATTTATGTTTGGCTTCGCCAAATCAAAATAATATTTTATCACTTCCGTTCAAATATTATTTTGACTACTGAAAAATTTTTTGCTACCAAGCACAAAATTTTTTCAGTATCTTTCTGCTATGCGTTGTAAGAATATAGAGCAATACCTATATAGTCTTTTTTAGCATAACAAAAAGACCCATTAGGCACAACAAATAAAACTACTGATATTGCAATTTTTTGCAAAGTAGTGAGTTTTACTTGAAACATGCTAATCGGTCTTAACCACTGCTGGACATTTTACAAACTATTCTTCTAAACCAGCCAAAATATTTTTCACCGCATTGGGTTAGTAAGCTTATTACAAATCTTAATTCTCTATGTCTCGGAAGTGGGAGAATAACTTATTATACCACATTACTAACCAGTGTTTCGTGTCTATTAATTTTTCAGTGTACTATAAAATACAACTATTATATAAGAGTATTTAAAAAATAGATTGTTATTTTGAGTTTAAAAAGAATTAAAGCAATTTTAAAAATATTTATATATGATGAAAATATATTTATAATTAACAGTAATTATTTGCTGTGTTATAAAACCTATGCGATTGTATGGTTGAAAAAGGGTAATGCTACATTTTTTATATCCTTTTTCAAATTTTACTTTTTTTACTCTTTTTTATTTCAATTCAATACTCTATTTTTAAAAACAGAAACTCCATACAATTCATAGGGATGAAATATGAGATCAATAAAATTATTTTTTATATTTTTCCCTATTTCCATAGGGGGTGAGTTAGAATGCTAGCACTATTTGTGTTTCTTGCATATTTAATCTTATGCATAAATGCATTCTTTAACTTACTTTAATTAAATGTAATTTGATTTTATACGAACTCATAAAAAAAGGTTTTTTCTTTAGATTATTGTTGGAATAGTAGCATATTT
>CALCBO010000147.1 GCA_937897245.1 uncultured Caryophanales bacterium
TTCAAACCAATTTGTGCCTTTCAAGTACTGAAAGGACGTAGAAAGGAATGTTAGAAAATTATGAGTAAAATATTAGTTAGTTATTTTTCAGCAAGTGGTGTAACAAGAGGTGTTGCGGAAAAGATTAAGGAGGAATTAGGTGCAGATTTATTTGAAATAGAACCAGTAGAGAAGTATACACAAGAGGATTTAGATTGGAATGATAAAGAAAGTCGTTCTTCAATTGAGATGAATAATTTAAGTTATAGACCAGCTATTAATAAAAAGGTTGATAATATTAATGATTATGATGTTGTATTAATAGGGTATCCTATATGGTGGTATATTGCACCTACTATTATTAATACTTTTATTGAAGAGAATAATTTAGAAGGTAAAAAGATTTATTTATTTGCGACTAGTGGTAGTTCAGGAATAGAGAATAGTAGAGAAGTATTAGAAAAGGCATATCCTAATTTAAAAATAGTAAATGCTAAGAGATTTAATAGAATTGAAAATAGTGAAGAATATAAGAATTGGATTATGTAATTAAATATTTAATTCACTGTAAATTAAATAATAAGTATGAAGTGGTCTCAGGTCTCATTAGGTCTCATTAACTTCTAAATAGATAAATAGTGTAGGCTACAAGAGGTATTTATAATATCTTTTGTAGCAATTTACTATTTTTTATTTATAAAGAATTTAGATTATATAAAGAAATAGTTAATTATAGTAATTATATTAGACAATATGTTTTAAGTACTATTACTAGTGTTAATAGAGATTTAAGAATTCATTTAATGGATGAGGTATATTTTTTAGAAAGAAACTTAGTTGCAGCTCAAAGTACAAAAGGAAATATTAGAATAAAATATATTACAGAAATGATAATTATAAAACAATTATTAATGGTAATGATACTATTTATGATTCTTATCTAAATATTAATTGATAGTCTTTTTTTTTGAAATATTATTTATTATAATAACTGTGAGGTGGAGTTATGGGAATATTTGATATTATAGAGAAAGATATTTCTAGTAGTATTAGAAATTTAGATGTAGAAAGTAGTGGGGTTGTTTCTAGTACTAAGTATTTTCCAGTATTTGATATTGATGGTAAGGAGTATATTTTTAAACCATTATCTAGAACTAAACCTTTACTTACTCCTTTATTTTCATATAGTGAAGTATATTGGTCTTATTTATTAAATAAATATATGGATAATAATACTCCTATTTATAATTTAGGATATTGTAGAGGGCTTAGTGAAGAACAAGTAAAGTATTATGATAAAGGTTGTTTTGTACCTAATGTTTTATGTGAAGGAGAGAGTCTTTTAAATATTTTAGAAATATTTAGAAAGTATCCTGATTCTTTAGTGGATATTGATAAATATGAGAATTATTGTGAGAGACAATATGATTATTCTAAGATATTAGAAAGTGATTTTTTTAGAAATAGAAGTGATATTGGAAAAGAATTAGCTTTTCAAATATTATGTTCAGTTTTGAGAAGAGATGAGAATTATCATTATGAGAATGTAGCTGTTATAGAAGAAAATGATGAAATAAAAGGTATGGCTCCAATGATTGATTTTGAATTTTCTGGAATGTTTATGTATCCTGATTTGGATAGTAGTCATAGAAGAATGTTTTTATTTTATGACTTGGGTATGGGACCTATTTTTGATTATATAGATGATTTATCATATGAAGAAAATCTGACTTTATTTAAAGAAAGATTAAATGGAAGTATATATGATATGTATGATGTTAGAAAGTCTAGTAATATTATGAAGAATTTGAAGACTATTGTAGAGTTGTATCCAGAAGTAGTTATTGATTTTAGAGATAAATTATTTAACATGAGAGAAGAAGTATGTGAATTAGTTATTTTATTTAATAGGGAGTTTTTAGGTACTTTTTCTTCATATGATTGGGAAGTAGGAAGATTACGTTATAAAGAAGAAAGAGGGGAAGAGGATTATTCTTATAAAAAAGCATTGGAGCTGTCTAATAATAATAAAGTAAAGTTATCTATTGATGGTTTTAATGATTGTTTAAAGAAAGAAGTATTATGGAGTATTGATAAATTGATTATTACATTAGATATGTTATTAAAAGTAAAAGATAATTCTTTTGATATAACTAATTATCATAATGATATATTATATGATAATAATTCTAGTAATAATGTGAAGGCTTTAAAACTTTGAAATGGTTGATTTATAAGGCTTTTTGTGGTATAATATAGCCATTAAAAGGGGGAGATAAGTAATGAAACCTAGTTTAGCAAAATATATTGCTTTAGCAGTTGTTTTAAGTTTAGCAACAACTGAATGTACTAAAAGTATAGCAGCTATGGGTGAAGCTAGAAGGGCAAGTGAGACTCAAGAGAATGATAATGGTGGTAATAAACCTCACGTTATTGATCCTTATACTCAATATGTAGTTGAAAATACTAATCTAGAAGAATCAGTTGATTATGATACTTGGAGAAAAAAATTTGATTATGATATATTAGAAGTATCTGATAATTATGAATCTTTAGAACTTCAAGAATTAGAAGATTATAATGATCGTGTTAGAGCTTATGAAGATTGGCTTGGTAACGCTAAGAAAGTTGAGAGAAAAGTAGTTATAAATCCTGAGAATGAAGAAGAAGAGTATTATTATGAAGTAATTGAAGAAGAAGATAATACTAATGAAGATTCAAATGATAATAAAGTTTTAACAAGATAGTGAGGTGAAATATATGAGATATAGTAAAATACCAGTATTAGCATTATCTATTGTTTTAGGTACGGGAATGGTTGGTTGTAATAGTTCCAATAATGAAGATAATTATGAAGATGTTGGTAATAATCAAGAGGTAGTGAATAATATTAAAGAAGAAAAAACTGAAACTAAGATATTTCAACCTTATGAACATGTTTTCTTTAAAAGAATAGATTTATTTGAAACACTTGAAAGAGGGAAATTTAGTGAAAATATTACTCAGGGACAAGTAGATGTACCTGAAGGATATGAAGTGTTAACTATTCAAAATTATAATTCTATTTCTGGTAATACTACGCAAACTAGAGGTTATGATGTATGGTTTACTAATAATGAACCAGTAGAAGCTAAATTGATAGTTAATCCAGTTACTGGAGAAGAAGAGTATAGTGAAGCTGGAGTAGTGATTTCAGAAGAAGAATTTAAAATATATGAAAAATAATGCTAGAATGAAAAAATTCTAGTATTTTTGTTTGTTTTGTGATATAATGATGAGGTTGTTAAAAGAGGTGTAGTTTATGGAAAAAAGAAATGTGGCGATTATTGCTCATGTAGATCATGGGAAAACTACTTTAGTAGATGGTATATTAAAAAATTCTGGAATGTTTCGTGATAATGAAGATTTAAGTAATGTTTCAATGGATTCTAATTCATTAGAAAAAGAACGTGGTATTACTATTTTAGCTAAAACAACAGCACTTGATTATAAAGGAGTAAGAATTAATATTTTAGATACTCCTGGTCATGCTGATTTTGGTGGAGAAGTAGAACGTATTATGAATATGGTAGATGGGGTATTATTAGTAGTAGATGCTTATGAAGGAGCTATGCCCCAAACTCGTTTTGTATTAAAGAAAGCATTTGAAGCTGGAGTAAAACCTATTGTGGTTATTAATAAAGTAGATAAACCAAGTGCTAGATGTAGTCAAGTATTAGATGAAGTATTAGATTTATTTATTGAATTAGGAGCTGATGAAGAACAGTTAGAATTTAAGACAATTTATGCTTCAGCTGTTAATGGTACTTGTTCATTATGTGATGATTTATCTACTCAATCTGAAGGTTTTACAGAAATATTAGATGCTATATTAGAAGAAATTCCAGCTCCAAGTGGAGATAATAATAAACCATTACAATTTCAACCTGCTTTACTTGATTATAATGAGTTTGTAGGTAGAATTGGAATTGGTCGTGTTCATAATGGTAAAATTAAGACTGGTGAAATGGTTACTTGTTGTAGATTAGATGGTTCTACTAAACAATTTAGAATTCAAAAATTATTTGGATATTATGGCTATAATAGAATTGAAATAGAAGAAGCAGAAGCTGGTGATATAGTTGCTGTTGCGGGACTTAGTGATATTTCAGTAGGAGAAACAATCTGTAATAATGATAATATTTTACCACTTCCACAATTACATATTGATGAACCAACTTTACAGATGACTTTTGGAGTTAATTCATCACCATTTGTTGGAAAAGATGGAAAAATAGTAACAGCTAGAAAGATAGAAGAAAGATTAAATAGAGAAACTCAAAGAGATGTATCTTTAAAAGTAGAACAAGCTACTAACGAATCATTCTTAGTTAGTGGTCGTGGTGAATTACATTTGGGTATCTTAATTGAAAATATGAGACGTGAAGGATTTGAACTTGAAGTTTCTAAACCAACAGTTATTATTAAAGAAATAGATGGAGTTAAATATGAACCATATGAAGAATTACAAATAGAAGTACCAGAAGAAAGTGTAGGAAGTGTAATTGAACAATTAGGTATTCGTGGTGGTAAGATGGAAAATATGACTAATTTTGAAAATCAAGTACGTCTATTATATACAATACCATCTCGTGGATTAATTGGTTTTTCTACTGATTTCATGACTTTAACTAAAGGTTATGGTATTATGAATCATTCTTTTAAAGAATTCTTACCTTTTGAAAATGTAGTAATTGGAGAGAGAAAACTTGGAGTATTAGTATCAATGGAAAATGGAGCAGCTACTGCTTATTCTATTGGTAATTTGGAAGATAGAGGAGTAATGTTTATTTCTCCTGGTGATGAAGTCTATGAAGGAATGGTTGTAGGTGAATGTAATCGTGATAATGATTTAGCTGTTAATGTAGTTAAAGGTAAACAACTTACTAATACTAGAGCTAGTGGTAGTGATCATACTGTTGTATTAAAGAGACCTCGTCCTATTTCTTTAGAATATGCCTTAGATTATATAAATTCAGATGAATTAATAGAGATTACACCTAACTTTATTCGTATTCGTAAGAAAATACTTAATACTGAAGAACGTAAGAAATTTGATGCACGTAATAAAAATAGCTAGAAATAGCTATTTTTTCTTGTCATTTCTTAATTATTTGAGTTATAATGTATTTAAGGTAGAGGTGATTGGTAAATGAATCAAAGTAATCAGCAAAATAATCAAAATCAACAGAGTAATCAATCTCAAAAGACAATTAGACAAATAACTCAAGAAGAAATGCAAAGAGAATTAGCTGGACATAATCTTACTCAAGAAGAATTACAAAAGACGCAAGTATTAAATCTTAAAGATGTAGAGGAAGCAGCTAGAATGGAGAGATTTACTAGTAAAAAGCCAGCTATTATATTGGCTACTTTTGGAGTTTTATTATTATTTTTTGGAGTTGGTTTTCAAGTAGTTAGAGGATTACATAATAGTTATAGAAATGAATCAGTAACTCAAAAAAGAGTAGTGGAAAAAGATAATGATTTAGTATCTAGGGAAGAAAATTTTACTTGTAGTTTAACTAGTATGAATAATAGTGATGGTACTGATACTGTTTATACTATTATTTATCAGTTTAAGGATGATAAATTAGTTGGTTTTACTAAAACATTTGATATTAAAGTAACTCCTAATAATCCATTAGGACAACAGACTGTAGCTAGTTATACTAATGCTTATAAAGCATTTATGAATTCTACTAATGGATATAATATTACAGTTACTCCAACTGATACGGGATTAGTTACTAATGTCCAAGTAAATTATGATTTATTTGATTCCACTACATTAAATCCAACTCAACAAACTCATTTTTCTACCAGTGTTGAATATCAAAAAGATACTTTAAAAAGTGTAATAGAGACTAATATGAGTACTGCTGGAATGGTTTGTAAATAAAATAAGCTGCGATTAAGCAGCTTTTTCATTTTTCTTTAAAGTACGAATTTCTTTAGCAGAAAGTCTTACTTTTGTACCGTCTTCAAGTCTATATACTTGTAAATTTACATTTTGTCTTGTTTTTGTTGCATTTAAAGCGTGAGAACGTTTATTTTTTACATTACCAATTCTCTTAGAAATATTAATTGCCATGTTATCCCTCCTTTGGTTTTCTGCACTTGCTTAATAACTTTAACATAAAACTTTAAGAAAGTCAAATAAAATAGCCAAAAAACAACCATTTAAAAACTTAGTATTCCATGATAAAATAAAGAAAAGGAGGTAATTATATGTATATTCCATTATTTAATAAAAGTAATTATACATTGTTATCTAGTTTATTAAAAATAGATGATATTATCTCTTATGCTAAAAGTAATAATCTAAATAGTATAGCTTTAACTGATACTAATATGTTTGGGACAATGGAGTTTATTAAGAAATGTGAGAATAATAATATTAAACCTATTATAGGATTACATGTATTATTAGAAGACTTTACAGTAGTATTATTAGCTAAAGATTATAGAGGGTATCAAACTTTAATAAAGTTAAGTACTATTCAGAGTGAAAGATTAGTAGAATTTAGTGATTTAGAAAATTATAATGAGCATGTTATTTGTATAATACCTTTTAATAGTCGTAATTATTATAATAATTTAGAGAAAATATATAGTGATTTATATTTAGGATATAGTAATGTTGAAGAAGAAAAAGAAGCTAGAATAATAACTAAGAATATTGTAGCTTTTAGGGAAACATTATATTTATATGAAAATGATTCTTCTATTTTAACTTATTTATATCGTATTAGAGATGGAAAAACAGTATTAGATAATACTGATTATCAAGTTACTAATCATGAATTATATACACAGTTTTCTTTTTCTGATTCTAGTACTGGGGTTAAAAATACTGAGGTAATTTCAGATATGTGTTTTATAGAGTTTCCTCCTAAAGAGAATTTATTACCAATATATGATTGTGATAATCCACCTAAATATTTATTTGATCTATGTAGATTAGGTCTATCTAAAAGGTTAGGGGGAGAAATACCAGATAATTATAAGAAGAGATTAATTTATGAATTAAGAATAATATGTGATATGGGATTTCCTAATTATTTTTTAGTAGTTTATGATTATATTAGATTTGCCAAGAAAAATAAAATATTAGTAGGTCCTGGAAGAGGTAGTGCAGCTGGTTCTTTAGTAGCTTTTTCTTTAGGAATTACCGATATTGATCCTATTAAGTATGATTTATTGTTTGAAAGATTTTTAAATCCAGAGAGAAAGACAATGCCTGATATTGATACTGATTTTCCAGCAGATAAAAGGGATTTAGTAATTGATTATGTAATAGAAAAATATGGTAAAAAGAGAGTTAGTGGAATTGTTACTTTTGGGACAATGGCTGCTAAACAAGTAATTAGAGATGTATCTAGAGTATTAAATATTCCTTTATACAAAGTAGATTCTTTATGTAAGTTTATTCCTGGTTTTTCACATGAAAAACTAATGGATATTTATAATAAGAATGAAGCTTTTAGAGTAAGAATAGATAGTGATTCAGCTCTTTCTGAGATGTTTAAGATAGCTTGTAGGATAGAAGGTTTTCCTAGACATACTTCTTCTCATGCAGCAGGTATTGTGATGAGTAGAATTGATTTAGATGAAGTAATTCCTTTGACATACGCAGATGGGATGTATTTGACTGGTTATTCGATGGAGTATTTAGAAGATTTAGGATTATTAAAGATGGATTTCTTAGTACTTAAGAATTTAACTTTAATAGATAATATTATTGGTGATATCAAAGAAATACTTGGAATAGAAATTGATTTTAGTAAAATACCACTTGATGATAAAGATACATTAAAAATATTTGAGAGTGCTAATACTTCTGGGATATTTCAATTTGAATCTAATGGAATGAGAAACTTTTTAAAGAAATTAAGACCTAATACATTTGAAGATATCTTTGCAGCTATTGCTTTATTTAGACCTGGGGCGGCAGTTAATATAGATTCATATATTAGGAGAAAGCATAATGAAGAAGCTGTTACTTATTTAGATCCATCATTAGAAAGTATTACTAAAAATACCTATGGATTTTTAATATATCAAGAACAAATTATGCAAGCAGCTTCAATATATGCTGGATATACTTTAGGAGAAGCTGATATCTTAAGAAGAGCTATGAGTAAAAA
>CALCBO010000148.1 GCA_937897245.1 uncultured Caryophanales bacterium
TTTTTCAAGTTCACCGGGAACATTCATTCAATGTGCTCTTAATCCTATTATTACTAATGAGTAATATGCTCTTTCGATAGCTGGTTTAATAATGGTTATATCTAAATGTATATCCGGAGAATACAATTCATGAAAGACTTCATCAAAATTGTCAATATTATCTTTAATATACTTTTCTAATTCATTAAGTTCTTTTTCATCATATAACTTAACTTTATTTTTTCTTAAATCTATAAAAAAAGCTCATCATTAATCACATCATATATAAATGAAATATTTATAATTGAAATTATTTTATTTTATTGATATTTTTTGACATTTTTTATATAATTGATAGAGTAATTGTCAAGGGGTGGGAACAATGAAAAAAGCTTTTAGTAATGAACTTTATGTTGAATTACAATCTAAACATATACAAGAAAGAATTAATCAATTTGATAATAAATTATATCTTGAATTTGGTGGTAAGTTATTTGATGATTATCATGCTTCAAGAGTTTTACCAGGTTTTAAACCTAATAGTAAATTAATGATGCTTTTAACTTTAAAAGACAAGGTTGAAATCATTTTTGCAGTTTGTGCTAAAGACTTAGAAAAACAAAAAACAAGAGGAGATTTAGGAATTACGTATGATGTAGAAGTTATGCGTTTAATTGAAGAATATAGACGTGTAGGCTTATATGTTGGTAGTGTAACTATTACTCAATATGAAAATCAGAATGCTGCTGATACCTTTAAAAAACAATTAGAATTAAGTGGTATTCCTGTATTCTTACAATATCCTATTCCTGGATATCCTAATAATATTGATTTAATTATTAGTGATGAAGGATTCGGTAAAAATGATTATATTAAAACATCCAGACCATTAGTTGTCGTTACTGCACCAGGTCCAGGTTCTGGAAAAATGGCTACATGTTTATCTCAATTATATTTAGAACATAAACACGGTATAAGAGCAGGATATGCTAAGTTTGAAACATTCCCTATTTGGAATATTCCTTTAAAACATCCTGTTAACTTAGCTTATGAAGCAGCTACAGTGGATTTAAATGACGTTAACATGATTGATCCATTTCATCTAGAAAAATACAATAAAACAACTATAAACTATAATAGAGATATTGAAATATTCCCTGTATTAAATGCTATGTTTACACGTATCTTTGGTGAATCACCATATCATTCTCCTACTGATATGGGAGTAAATATGGCAGGATATGCAATTATTGATGATGCAGCAGCAAGAGATGCAAGTTGTAGAGAAATCGTTAGACGTTATTATCATACTCAAGTAGACTATTTAAAAGGAAAGATTGATGAAAATTCTCTAACTAAAATGGAAATGTTATTATCTCAGGCTGGGGTTTCTGTAAAGAATAGAAAATGTGCTGTTTATGCTAATCAGTTATCAGAGGAATTAAAAGGTCCTGTTTGTGCTATTGAATTAAATGATGGTACTTTAATCAGGGGTAAAACTTCTCATTTATTAAAATGTTCTAGTTCAGCTATGTTAAATGCTTTAAAATATTTAGCTGGTATAGATAAAGAAGAAAAATTACTTTCTCCTGATATGTTAGAGTCTATTAGAGCTTATAAAAACAATATTCTAAAAGATGAATATCCATTATTAGATACACATGAAGTTCTATTAACATTATCTATTGCTTCTAGAACAGATGAAAATGCAAAAAAAGCATTAGAAGTCATTAATCAATTAGCAGACTGTGAAGTACATTCTACTGTCGTATTATCTAAAGAAGACAATAAAGTCTTTAGAAAATTAAAAATGAATTTAACATGTGATCCTAAGCAAGCTTAGGATCTTTTTATATGAAAAAGAATAAGCTTTCGCTTATTCTTTTAGTCACTTAAATCTTCACCGTTAGTTTCAATAACTTTCTTATACCAATAGAATGATTTCTTTCTAGCTCTTTCTAAAGTTCCTTCTCCGGCATTATTTTTATCTACATAAACTAGACCATAACGTTTATCCATTTCACCTGTTGAAGCAGATACAATATCAATTGCAGACCAGACATGGTATCCAATAATATCTACACCTTCAACATCTACTGCATCAATCATAGCTTGAATATGATTTCTGTAATATTCAATACGATAATCATCATGTACCATACCATCTTCTTCAATCTTATCATAAGCTCCAAAACCATTTTCTACAATCATTAATGGTACATCAAAACGATCAGTAAACCAGTTTAATGCCCAACGTAATCCTGTAGGATCAATCTGCCATCCCCAATCAGATGCTTTTAAATATTCATTTCTTACGAAATCTTTTTCTCTATAATCAAAGTATGGATTATCTTCTTTAGCTTCAACTGCATAAGACATATAATAACTTAATGAAATATAATCTACAACTCCTTCTTTCAAAATTGCTAGATCTTCCTCAGTTATATCTAGTTTATATCCTTTTCTTTCCCATTTTTTCCACATCCAGCTTGGATATTTCCCATTAACATGAACATGAGTAAACCAATATTTACCATGCATAAATCTTTGAGCTGCTAATACATCTTCAGGTTTACATGTTGCTGGGTAAATTGGACACATAGCAATCATACATCCAATCTGGAAATCAGGATTAATTTTATGTCCTTCAATAACTGTTTTAGCACTTGCAACTAACTCAAAGTGAGCAGATTGATACATTAAAAACTCTAAATCTTCTCCTTCTTTAGGTAATATAGCACCTTCTTGTGCTAAGTGATGTGGTGAAGGTTCTGCTTGATTATTGATTTCATTAAATGTAATCCAATATTTAACTTTACCATTATATCTTTCAAATACAGCTTTAGCGTATTTTACGAAGAAATCAATAGCTTTACGATTCATAAATCCACCATAATGTTTTGCTAAATAATATGGCATTTCAAAATGTGCTAAAGTAACAATTGGTTCAATGCCATGTTTAATACATTCATCAAATACATCATCATAGAATTTTAATCCTTCTTCATTAGGTTCCTCTTCATCACAATTAGGGAAAATTCTAGTCCATGCAATAGAAGTTCTAAAACTCTTGAATCCCATTTCTGCCATCAAAGCAATATCTTCCTTATAATGATGATAAAAATCACTAGCTTCATGATTAGGATAATTTAATCCTTCAATAACTCCATCAGTAATTTTTCTAGGTGTCTTAGTTACATTATCTCCTGCTGTCATAACATCAGCAATACTAGGTCCTTTTCCACCTTCTTGCCATCCACCTTCAAATTGGTGGGCTGCACTAGCTCCACCCCATAAAAAGTCTTTTCTTAATCCCATTTTTTATTTCCTCCTATCAATACTTTTATTATACAATAATTTTATAATAATATATATCTCTTTTTTATCTCAAAATAAAAATAGTAAAAAATAAATTTATATATTGTTTTTTTGTTCAAACAATTCTATAATAACCACGTGAAAAGAGGGATTAAATATGACATATGGAAAATCAAAGAAAGTTCATCCAATACAAAAAAACTTTATGTCAATTATTTGTGTAATTACAGCTGCTATTATTATGTCAATTAACATTAAAACATTTGTAAGAGCTGGAGGATTATTACCAGGAGGATTTACTTGTTTATCATTACTTATTCAAAGAATAGGAAATGTATTCTTTAATATTGAAATACCATATTCATTCATTAATATCTTATTGAATGCTGTTCCTGCATATATTGGATTTAAAACAATAGGTAAAAGATTTACTATTTATTCAGTAATGATGATTATTTTAAACTCTGTATTAGTAGATTTTATACCTACTATTCCAGTAACTTCTGATCCGTTATTAGTTGCAGTATTTGGTGGAATATTAAATGGTTTAGCTATTTCTATAGCTTTAAAAGGAAATGCGAGCAGTGGTGGTACTGACTTTATTAGTGTATATCTTTCAGAGAGATTTAATATGAATTCTTGGAATATTGTATTAGGATTAAATGTTTGTATTTTATTAGCTTCAGGAGTATTATTTGGATTTGAAGCTGCTTTATATTCAATTATCTTTCAATTTGTATCAACTCAGGTAATTGAAAAATTACATCAAAGAAATCAACAAATAACATTAATGATTGTTTCTGACAATGCTGATACTTTATCTAAAGAATTATTAGAATTTACTCATCATGGTGTAACACGTTTTGAAGGAATTGGCTGTTATAAAGGTGAAAATCGTACAATGCTTTATATGGTCGTTGGAGCTGATGAAGTTAATGATGTTATAGGTTTTATTAAAACTCGTGATTCAAAAGCATTTATAAATATTATGAAGTCTGTAGGAATTAAGGGTAATTTCTATAAAGAACCGATAGAATAAAAGAGACATGCAAATACAATGTCTTTAAGTTAAGATGTCGTATATTTAATCAGAAGATGATATTTATTTTTGAATTAAAACAGTATAATCTCTTGTACTTACCCATTTAATCATTTACACATTATCGAGTAAGAACTTATTTATATAGTTATTCTTCTAATTTTTTATTTATCAAAGATAAAAAGGTAGTATAGTGGCTAGCTATATCTAGAACTAAAGTAAATAAACATTTTTATTTACAATAGTAAAATATTAGAATTTCTTTTTTCTAATAATTCATATACTGATAGAATATTTTTAATATTTCACCTAAAAAGTATTTCAATATTAAAGTTTAGTTAAAGTATAAAGCAATTTGGTGGAATCAGTATGATAAACGTACTCTTTTTTATCTTTAGTATCTTTTTTCTAAATTAACGTACCGAAAGATGATCAGAAAATAAAAATTATCTTTCCTCAGCTATTTATTCTCTCTTTAAAAATATAGTATATTCATTTATATCATCAGTTATTTTGAACTTAACGACTACATTAATCATATTATAACGTAGATCATCTTTTTCGCACAGTTCAATTTCTTGGTTAACATCCTTATTTTATTATTATCAATATAAAAAAAAGAACCAATCATTAAAGAATAACTAAAAACAACTGTATTTAATGTCGCTTCACAAAATTTTGTGGTGCTTTTTTTATTTTCTTTCTTTACCTTCTTTGAGATAACTATAAACCCTATTGTTTCATGTGTTTTTTTATAAAAAATATATTTATTAGTATATGGTATATCGTCATAATTTTTCTAATAAGAATTAAATTGTGATTATCATTATTTTTTTTACTATATGATTTAAGTATAAAGTGATAAATCTATTGATCAGTCTGAATCGTACTGCATTCAACTTGTTTTATATTGTATTAAAATCAATGCAGATTGTATACAATATTTTATTAATTATTCAAAGATTCATTTTTTTAATTATTTTATATCACATTGGCAAATAATTTCTTAACTCTTTTTAATCAACATTAATACGATAACAATATATAAAAAGGAGAAGAAATTTTTCCTCTCCTATCCACCTTCACAGAATTTTGGCATTAACTAACATTTCTAAATTTTTAAGAGTACAAAATTTGTAAATCCTACAATCTTCTTGATTATCTCATAAAAAAGTAAATAATTAATTATATTTTCAAATTTTAGATTTCAATATATTCTTTTGTAACTCCTCATTAATTCTTTATATCAACTATTCTGTTTTGGTTTCTTATTTCATTTCTATTTCACTACAAAAACTTAAATTTCATTACATATATTTCATAAAAGAATATGTTTTATATTAATTCCTACTTTAATTTTTTAAATAATCAATATAAATTTTTATGTTCTCAATATAATTATAATATTCTTCATTTTTTTGTATCAAATCATTATCATTAATTCCTCTTTCTATTAGTAATTCAAACAACAATAAGCTACTATTGGATTCAATATATTCACTTGTGTAATCAAAAAACACAAATAATTCATCTAATTCGCCATAGCAATTTGTATTATAATATTTTTTGCTTTTTAAATTTCTAATTATTTTGTAAGCTTTAATATTAGGAATCAAATTAATATTTTTAGAGTTATTCTTTATAAATTCTTGTGCATTTAATTGAGCTATTTTAAAAATATTTTCACAATCTTTTGTAGAGATTTCTTCAACATCTACCTTATTTTTCAAATTTTCCAAAAGTTCCTCAATTGATTTTCGTGGTTTTTTTATATAATTTAAAATTTCAACCATAAATACAAACCACTTATTTAATTGTTACAGTTGCATCTGATAAATATCCAGACAACCACCCATCAGTCGTTAAAACTTGTAACGCTGATACATTTATTTTAGCTTTAGTCACATTTGTAGGTATAGAAATTCTTTTGATTGAAACATAAAGATGATTACTATAACTTGAACTTAAATAAGTCATATAATTACCAGTATATAAAGTAGAATAAATAGTAGGATTTAAAAGTGATGTACCTGTTACTTGAAGTTTAGTAAATCTAAATCCTTTAACTTGAAAATCACCATTCCATGATAAGATTAAATCTACTGATGTAGTACTTCCACTTCTTGCCAAATGTCCATTAACTACACCTGTTTCAAAAAGTAATCCTCTACTGTTATTTTCATTTTCAGAAGAAAGATAGAATTCTCCTAAAACTTCCGAATCACTACTAGAATTTATATCTAATGATTCATTAGTTTCCAAAGCAAAAATCGGTGAAAATGATCCAATAATTAACATTATTGAAACAAAAAAAGATAAAATTTTTTTCATAAATATTCATTTCCTTCTTTATATTTTAGGATAGCGCTTTCCTTTATTTTATTATATT
>CALCBO010000149.1 GCA_937897245.1 uncultured Caryophanales bacterium
CCATCATCAAAAGTTAAATAAATAGTATTTTCTTTAGTCTTTTCATTAACTATAACTTTACGAGTAACCTTACCTTCATTAGAAGCTTTATCTTTTACGGAATAAGTAAGCGTATATTCCCCTACTGTATTATTATCAACTGTTCCATCTACTATAATATTTTTAGTTAAATCACCATCACAGTTATCTTTAGCAGTAGCTGATGGATCAGTAAACTCATCTCCTACATAAATATACATAGTTTCATTATCATTTAAAGTAATAGTTGGGGCTTCTTTATCCTTATAAATAATCTTTTTCTCAACTTTTTTAGTATTACCTGATTTATCAGTAACTTGATAAGTTATTTTCTTTTTATCTTTACTTAAAATATGTTTTACTTTCTTAGAAATATCTCCATCATAATTATCTTTAGCTTCTACTTTTTCAGGAACTATTTCAGAGTTTGGACAAACATAAGCATCAGAAGAATCAATATTCATTTTAGGTTTTTCTTTATCTTTAACTACTAATATTCTAGTAACAGAGTTCTTTAAAAAACCATATTTAACACTATATACTAGTTTATATGTACCTAATTTTTTAGTATTAACCTTACCTTTTACTTTAACACTATCAGTTAATTTCTTATTATAAAAGTAGGCAGAATAACCTTTTTCTTTATATTTTTCTTGATAGTTTAAAACTATATGTTTACTACCTTTCAACTTAATATGAGGTAAGATAAATATCTTATAAATACCAAATAATAATACAATAATTAGTAGAATAATAAGACATAGTAAAAATAGACGATTATTTTTCATCTTCCTTACGGCCCTTTTCTTCTTTCCCATACTACCATCACTCCAACTAAATCTAAGAATAATTTACCCCACTGTTCCCATTTTGTCAAGTATTATTATTTCAAGCTATGTAAAGAAAAAAAGCAAGAATTACCTTACTCTTAATCACTCTTATTGTCTTTTAAAAATTCTCGATACAATTTAGTTAAAGCTCTCTTTTCTATTCTTGAGACATAACTTCTAGATATTCCTAATTTAGTAGATAACTTCTTTTGAGTTTCTTCTTTTTTATTATCTAGTCCATATCTATTTATAATAATCTTTTTTTCTCTAGGAGTAAGAATATCTAAATACTTATATAGTTTTTTTATATTATCTTTAATCATAATATCATCACAAAAATCAATATTTTCTACTTTAAGAATATCTTGTATTGATATTTCATTACCATCTTTATCATAACCAATAGCATCTTCAATAGAGATATCCTTACTATATTTATTATTTTTTCTAAAATACATTAGTATTTCATTTTCAATACATCTAGCACAGTACGTAGTAATTCTTACTTTCTTTTCTGGAGAAAAAGTATCAATTCCTTTTATAAGACCAATTGTTCCAATACTTATTAAATCATCCATATCTACATATTTAGTATCATATTTTTTAGCTATATGAGCTACTAATCTTAAATTATGTTCTATTAATTTATTACGACTGGTGGTATCACCTAACATTTTTAACTTTAAACATTCTTCTTCTTCTTTTCTTGATAGTGGTTCTAAGAATACATCATTTGAGTAACTTCCTGTACAGAAAAAAAGATTTCTAATTATTTCAAATAAAAACATATAATCACCTAATAGATTATATGTCTATATATGTCGATTAATTCTTTTTTAATTTATTTAAAACTGTATTCATACTGGAAGATAAGAATTTCTTATTAGAAATAAATGCATAAAGACAAGCTAGTGTAGCATTAATTAAATTAAATATTAAATTATTATAGTAATATAATAATATAGTTATAGATAGAATAATAATACTTTTTATGATTAACCCTTTTTCTATTTTAATATTAACATATTTCTTTAAATCAAAATGTCTATAGACCATCATTACTAAATAAGAAATAGCTGTTGAGATGGAAGCGGCATATAAACCTAATTTTTTAATAAAGATAACATTTATTAGAATATTTATTACAGCTCCTAAGATTGCCGTGGAAGCTACTTGTTTAGATAGTTTCTTAGCTAAATATACTTGGCTATAAAGACATATTGCAACATTAAAGACTGTTCCTAGAACTAAGAATGGAATATATTGATAGGCTTCATTATACTTTTTATCTATTAAGATTGGGAAGACAAATGGCATAAAAGCTATCATACCAATACCCAAAGAGATAAATAAATTCATAATAGTATTAAATATATCTGAGAAGAATTCATCTCTATCTGGACTATTAATATGAAGAGCTGCACTTTCACTCCAACTAAGATTAAATATTCCAGTTAAGCTTGAGATAATTGTAGGAAATTTATTACTAATAGCATAGACACCATTAGCAGCTGCTCCTAAGATATATGAAATAATTGTTCTATCTGAAACATTAACAACCCACCAACTAATTCCATTAGGAATTAAAGGGATTGAATATTTATACATATCTTTAATTAGTTTATGATCTGCATTTTTAAAACTTAGATATTTATATAATTTGAGTCTAATAAATAAGTATAAAGAACAAACAAAATTAGCTAAAGCCATTGATATAATCATACCTTCAGCTTGCATATTACAAAAACAAATTAAAATAATATTAGAGATAACAGTAGTTATTCCTGTTAGAATACAACTAATAGAGTAATCTAGTGTTTTTCCAAAGCCCCTAGCTACTTGTAGGAAATTACCTGATAAGACACAGACAATAATGTCAACTAGTATTAAGAAGCGGAATGGAATAGAAATAAAAGTAGTAACTATTAAGTATAAAATAGTAAAGATACTAAGAGATATTCCAAGTAAATAGAAATTATTATTCATTAATTTCTTAGTTTCTTTTTTACTACTTCTAGTATCTATTAGGTATCTAAAAATACTCATTTCTAATTCTAAAGTAATTATTGGAACTAAGAGAGTTACATAAGTTTGAATTAAATCTACTACACCATATTCTTTAGTTGCTAAGTAAGAAGTATATAATGGTAGTAGAAAAAATGATATTAACTGAGTACATACTCTACCAAAGAATATAATAATAGTATTTTTAGCCAACTGTTTCTTTTTATTCATGGATATTCCTCCTTATTTTAGATATTTGATAATATAGAGTACTTCCTATAAGACCTCCAAGAGTATCTATTAAGACATCTCTTAATTCACCACTTCTTCCAGGAATAAATATTTGATGTATTTCATCACTACAAGCATATATTAATACTAAGATAACTGTTATTAAAATAGTTTTTTTATCTAGGGGAATAAATTCTCTTAGAAAACTAATTATTAATAAACCTAAAATAAAATATAATGTAAAATGAGCACTTTTACGTACATAAAATACATATTTAGAAATATATTTTTCTTTTTCTTTATTTGATAGTTTTTTTCTTAAGAATTTTTCTGTAACACTAACTATTAATTTATCACTTTTCTTTGATGATTTTTCTTTACTATCACTAGAAAAATTAAAAATAGTTATCATACAAATAATAATACATAATAGTTTTATTATTTTACTAATCATTTCTACACCTTCTTTTTATTTTTTTCTTGTTATTAAGAAAAGATTAGGAAAAAGAGAGTTTTAGCTAGTTACTCCCTCTTTTATTTTACGGTTAGCAACAGCATTATATGCTTCTTCTATATCATTAAAATAAATTGTTTCATCTTTTAACTTTTCATAAGTTTCATTGCCTTTTCCTAGAATTAAGACCATATCATTATCTTCGGCCATAGAAATGGCTTTTTCAATAGCTTCCCTACGGTCTATTACAATTTCATAATTATTATGCTTTTCTTTTAATTCTTTGACTATATCATTACAGATAGCTTTAGGGTCTTCACTACGTGGATCTTCATAAGTGAATATTGCATAGGTTGCATTTTCTACAACGACATTACCTACTTTAGGTCTTTTTAAATAATCTCTTTCCCCTGCTTGACCAATTACTACTATACTTCTTTTTATATCTAGAGTATGGACAAAATTTAATAATTTAGTGATACCATTTGGAGTATGGGCATAATCTACCATGACATAGTATGGTGTTTGAGTATTTAGTAGTTCTAATCTACCACTTATTTTAATATTAGGAATTCTTTTTAATATTTGATTTAGTGATATTCCTAAAGCAACACAACATAAAATAGCACAAGCTAGATTATAGACATTAAAATCTCCTAGTAAAGGACTATTTACATTTATTATTTCTCCTTGATATTTATATTGAATATCAGTGTGATCTGGATATACTTTAAAATTAAGTATTTGTAAGTCACAATCTTCTTTAGTACCATATGTTAGTATTTTACCGTTACAAGCTGCTTTTGCTTCTTCGAAGTATTGATCATCTTTATTAAGTACTGATGTTCCATCTTTTTTAGTTTGTTTAAATAACATTAGTTTTGATTCTAGGTAGTTTTCAAATGTTCCATGGATATTTAAGTGTTCTGAAGTAATATTAGTAATAGCAGATACATCAAATTCCATAGCTTGAAGTCTACCTCTGAAGAACGCTTCACTACTAGTTTCAATTGAAGCATAATGACAACCATAACGTACGAATTCATCTAAATATAAATACATGTTTTGAGCATCAGGAGTAGTATTAGGATTATCTCCAGTAAATCCGGCACAACTTCTACCATTAGTACCAATGTAACCACATAAGTCACTTCCTATTAAAGTTTGGATAATTGTAGTTGTGCTAGTTTTTCCATCAGTTCCTGTTACACCAATCATTTTTAATTTTTTATCAGGATAGTTATAGAATTTTTGACATAAATATGGTAATTCTCGATTAGTATCAGGTACCTTAACAACAGGTATATCATTATCTGTAATATCACGACTGACAATAAGAGCGGCTGCTCCATGTTTTTTGGCATCTTCAATAAAATCATGACGGTCTGCAGTTACTCCCTTAGTACATACAAATAAATCACCTGGTTCAACTTCTTTAGAATTA
>CALCBO010000150.1 GCA_937897245.1 uncultured Caryophanales bacterium
ACCATCTAGAAGTAGATCTTCCAGGATATAATAAAGAAGATATCAAAATTGATGTAACTGATGGATATCTTACAATCCACGCTAAAACTAGTGAAGAAAAAAATGAAGAAGAAAAAGGTAAATATGTTCGTCGTGAAAGATTTATGGGAGAAGCTACACGTAGTTTCTATGTTGGTGACGATATTAAAAAAGATGAAATTAAAGCTAAATTTAAAAATGGTATTTTAGATTTAGAAGTACCTAAAATTAGCCCTGAAGAAAAAGAAACAGAGAAAAACTATATTGAAATTAGTGATTAAAAGCCTTAATGGCTTTTTTCTTTTAATTATAAATGGTATAATACAGATAATCTATAAAAAAGGAGTTGTCATATGCAAGTAGTAGAAGATAATGAAGGATTAAGAATTGATAAGTATTTATCTCAAGAGTTAGACATTTCTCGTAGTAAAATCCAAAAATTAATAAAAGAAAATAAAGTATTAGTAAATGATAAACCTATTTCTAATTCATATTCTATAAATCTTGGAGATAAAATTGAAATATTGGAAAAAGATGATTATGAAACTAATATTATTCCTGAAAATATTCCTTTAAATATTGTTTATGAAGATGATGATTTAATAATTCTTAATAAAGAAAGTGGTATGGTAGTACATCCTGCTCCAGGTCATTATCAAGGAACTTTAGTAAATGCCCTACTATATCATTATTCTATAAAAGCTGGTGAAGAAAATCGTCCAGGTATAGTTCATCGTCTTGATAAAGATACTAGTGGTTTAATGTTAGTAGCTAAAAATGAATGGACTTTAGAAAAACTATCAGAAATGATTTCCAAAAAAGAAGTTGAAAGAAAGTATTTAGCTATTGTAGATGGCTTAATAAAACATGATACAGGTACTATAGATGCTCCTATTGGAAGAGATATTAATAATAGACAAAAAATGGCTGTAACAGATATAAACAGTAAGGAAGCTATTACTCATTTTAAAGTATTAGAAAGATTCAACAATAATACTTTAATTGAATGTATCTTAGAAACTGGTAGAACACATCAAATAAGAGTACATTTAGCTTATATTGGCTATCCAGTTAATAATGATCCAGTATATGGTAGAGGAAAATCTACTTCTTTTGGTCAAATGCTACATTCTTATTCTCTAAAATTAAAACACCCAAGAACTAATAAAGAATTATCATTTGAAATAGAACCTCCAAAAGAATTTAAAGATAAATTAAATGAATTAAGAAACAAATAATAACTGTTGAAAAACAGTTTTTTCTTTTAATTTAATCAGTTTTATAATATGATAATACTAGAAGGGAGACTTTAAATGAATAATCAAAATAATAATAATAATAATAAACCAATAATAATAAGTTCAATTATTGTGTTTTTAATAATTGCTTTAATATCTCAAGGAGTAAATAAAAATATTATTTCATATATATCTAAAAATAACTACAAAGTAATTGCTAAAGATTATAAATTAATTGATAATAATATCACAATATGCGATATTTTAGTAGAATTAAAAAATAATAATAGTACTTCTCTATATACAAAAGTAACTATAGATTTCTATGATAATAATAAACACAAGACTGATACAATAAGTAATGGTACATTTATAAATAAAAAAGATACAACTCATGTATTAATAAGTAATAACAAAGAGTATAAAACTTATAAAGTAAAAACTTCTAGTATTAAATATAAAACTAAAGATTTTAATAAGTACAATAAAGAAATAAAAATAACTAATGATAAAAATACTTCTTCTAATATATTATTTGAATATAAAAATAATTCTAATAAAGAACTTAATATTAGTTTTTATGCCTTATTCTATGATGATAAGGATAATATAATTGCTTATAATGAAACATATCAAGCTAATGTTTTAGAAAAGAGTAAGAATAATGCTAAAATTACCATTCCAACTACTAAAGATAATAAACCTATAGATTATAAAAGATATCAATTATTTATTAAGGACTCTATTATTCCTAATAATAGTAATTTTAAAAGAAAAAGTAATATTAAAGAAGATTTTACTGAATCTCAAGATAATGCTTTATTAGTTAAAGTAAAAAATAATAATAATTATCCAATAGATATAGATTATACAATAGAATTGTATAATGAAAAGGATGAGTTAATAGATATAATAGATTATAATATTATTTCAACTATTAAACCTAAAAATACTTCTTATTCTAAATTTCTTTTAAATAATAATGATTATAAATCTTATAAATTAAAAAGAAAGGTATATAAAAAAGATAATATAGATTTTTATAATAAAAAAATAAATATACTAGAATTAAATAAAAATGAACATGATATTTTATCTTTAAAATATAAAAACAATTCAAATACTACAATTAATTATTTAGAAATAGCTGTTATCTTTTATGATGATGATAATAATATTGTTGATATAGAAACAATAACTGATAATGATATAAAGAATAATACTATTATTACTAAAGAGATATTTACAAATAGTTCTTATTCTAAATATGAAACTAATATTAATTATGCTTATAATAATAAAAATAATTAATAAAGATATGAAGTACTAAATTGTAATTTGAATAATACCATTGTTTATGTTACAATAAAAATATGAGGGGGAATTACAATGACTGAACAAGAAGAAATTGAAATAATTAAGAAAAGAATAGAATCCAACAATAATCTTAGTGATGAACAAAAAAAAAGACTATTTCAAAAAATTAATCAAGGACAATATTTTGACTTTGAAACTGGATATCCAAGTATTGATAGACCTTGGCTACACTTTTTTGATTTAGATAGTTACTATAAAATTGATAATAATCAAACAATCTATCAAGATATTTTAAATATGAATAAAGATTATTTAGATGATTTAGCTATTCAATATTTTGGGGGAAAGGTGTCATATAAAGAACTATTTAAAAAGATAGATCAAACTGCTAAATCACTGGAAGAATACGGCGTAAAAAAAGGTGACTTTGTTACAATTTGTTGTGCAGGTATTCCTGAATGTATATATACTGTATATGCATTAGCAAAAATCGGAGCTGTAGCCAATTTAATGGCACCATATTTTGATAAAAAACAAATGAGTGCTAGAATAACTGATTGCGAGAGTAAAACATTAATTGTAATGGATTCCTTCTATCCTACAATAAAAGATTCCATTAAAAACTCATCTGTTGAAAAAGTAATAATAATACCAGCATTAAATTCTAGTCCTTTGAGATTTATTCCTAAGAAAAACAACTTAAAATTAAATTATGTAAATGATCTTTGGTGGAGTCAATTTATAAAAGATGGTAAAAAAAGAACTGTTCCAGAAACAATGGAATATGAAAAGGATTACCCATTGTGTTTAGTTTACTCTAGTGGAAGTACTGGACCAGCCAAAGCCATCCTCTTATCACATGATAGTTTTCAATATTCAGTATTATCATATGATGCCAATACTGTTGAATTAAATAGAAATGAAAAATTGTATCAAATAGTTCCACCTTGGTATTCAACAGGACTTAGTACATCAGTTCATTTACCATTACATCGAGGATTAACTGTTTTTCAAGATCCAAGATTTGAAAGAGATATATTTATTAAAAACATAACTAAACATAATATTGATTTATCAATTGGTCCAACCAGTATGTATGAAGGTTTTTTAGATGACAGATTAACGGCTGGTAAAAAAGTATCGCCTTCATATACGCCTGTTCAAGGTGGAGAAGCACTAAAAGCTGAATTAAAAGAAAAAATTGAAAAAAAAGTTGAGGACATGGGAAGTAATATAAAAATAATTGTTGCTTATGGTCAGTGCGAATGTGGAGCCCAAGCTACTAGCCAGTCCCAAAATATAACACACCCCGCAAACTCGGTGGGAATTCCTATTCCTGGAGTTACTATCAAAATTGTAGATGATAGTTTTAATGAATTGCCATATGGTAATAGAGGTAATATTGTCATAAATACTCCATGTGGAATGCTAGGTTATTATAAAAATCCAGAAGCAACTGCAAGGTATTTCTATTATGATGAACAAGGAATTAAATGGAATTGTACAGGTGATATAGGATATATGGGAGAAAAAGGTGATTTATTTGTTGATGGAAGGGCAGAAGATTATACCATAGTTGATGAAGAAAAAGTTTACAATTTTGATATAGAATTAGTTGTAAGTAGTATACCCGATATTAAAAACTGTGACTGTATAGGTAAAAAAAATGAAGATGGTACAAGTGATTTAGGAGTTCACATTATTTTTACTGATGAAGTAAAAGAAAAATATCAAGATGTAGAACAGTTAATGACTAAGTTAACAGATATTCAAAAATCTATTTATGAAAAATATAAAGATATTAAAATGGTTCCTAAATACTTTAAAATTTGGGATAAT
>CALCBO010000151.1 GCA_937897245.1 uncultured Caryophanales bacterium
GAATAAAAGCCTTCGTCATTAGGCGCCCCAAATCTGTACTGATGACAATTATAAAAAGTAAGTTTTGCCTTGTCTTCTTCAGAAAACTGTTTATATAAATCACTATTATCTACTAATCTATTAATTCTTTTTAAACAAGCTTGTACTTTTTTAATATTACTAGTATCAAAATATCTTTTACTTAAGAATAATTGATCTTTTGGTTTTACCCGCATCGTAGTTATTGCATAATCTAATCTTCCTTTTCCAGGATAAATTTCATAATATTTTAAAGCTTCTATACTAGAACTACTATCTACTTTTCCAAGAATTAATGATTTTTCAATAAATCTATCATCATCTATTTCAGAAATAGATTTATTATAATCTATAGGATAATATGTTGGATAAATAAACTGATAATATCTTCCCAGTATTTCTCCATTCTCAAAGAATAATAATTCTGCATCTCCATCATTTCTAAAATTATTATCACTAGTAACATCTCTTAGAGTAATTAATTTATATGGTGTATCTACTAGATTTTCAAAAAACACATCTAGATTATTTACTTTCTTCTCCATAATAATAAACTCCTTCCTATTAATTATACTTTTATTATAATATAACTAACTAAACAATTAAAGAGAAAGTTACTATCTTATTATTAGAATTTTATTGTTACTAAACTATCAGCTAATCTATCACATTTATCATTAATATCTTCTATAATTTTATCTGTACTAGAATATAACCCAGTATAATAACTTCTAGGCCATTCAGTTTTATATAATTCATCATTATCTTCTAATTCATTAAGTCTTTTTAACTCTCTTTGAACACTACTTTGACTATAAATATCTTCATCTTTAACTGATGGATAAAAGTAATAATCATCATCAATATGTCCAAAATTCATAGTTCCTATACAATAAGGATAAAATAAATGATGAGCATTAATAGGAGCAGGGTAGATATCATAATGTTTTATTACTTCTGCAGAATGTTTATCTTTTGTTTTTCCTAATATTAAGGAATTCTCTCTAAAGTATTTTCTTTCTAATTCTGAAATATCAATATTTTCTCTGGGTGTAGTTTTAAATGAATAATATCTACCAATAATTTCACCTGTCTCATAGAATAATAAATCAGCTACTCCTTCATATACTCTAAATCTTTCATTATAGCCTCTTAATCTAGAAAGACTAATAAGCTTATAAGGTTTATTTCTAATACTATCAAAAAATACATTTAAATTATGAAGAGCCTTTCCCATAATAAACCATACCCCTTTCTTTTTTTTGTAGTATTTTACACCAAAAACCTTAAAAAATCAAGAAAATAGAGCTTTATAATCTAATGATCATTTCCCAAGGTAATCCTTCTTTACCAAAATGTCCATAATTAGTTGTTTTTTTAAATATAGGTTGTCTTAATTGTAAGTAATTAATTATTCCTCTGGGGGTCAAATCAAAATTATTTAGTATTATTTCTTCTAGTTTTTCTAAAGAAACTTTATTAGTATTAAAACAATCTATAAATACTGATACTGGTTCACTTCTTCCAATTGCATAAGATAATTGAATTTCACATTTTCTAGCCAGTTTATTAGCTACTATATTTTTTGCTATAAATCTGGCCATATAAGCAGCAGAACGATCTACTTTAGTAGCATCTTTCCCAGAAAAAGCTCCACCTCCAACTCTAGCATATCCTCCATATGTATCTACTATTATTTTTCTACCAGTTAAACCACTATCTCCTAAAGGGCCACCAATTACAAATCTCCCTGTTG
>CALCBO010000152.1 GCA_937897245.1 uncultured Caryophanales bacterium
TTCAGCATTAATTCTTGTAATCCATAATTTTCTGAAATCTCTTTTCTTTTGTCTTCTATCTCTAAATGCATATTGTCCTGAATGCATTAATTGTTCTTTAGCAGTTTTATATAATCTATGTTTACTACCAAAATAACCTTTAGCTTGTTTTAATACTTTTTTATGACGAGCTTTTGTTACTGCTCCACTTCTTACTCTTGCCATGTCAATTCCTCCTCAAATAATTAATTAGATTATATTTTTTAATCTATTATGATCAGCTTTACTAAGTACTGATCCCTTTCTACAACTTCTATTAAAGTTTGCACTTTTATAACCAGTGTTGTGATTACTTCCTGGTTTTCCAATCTTAATATCGTTTTTACGTTTTCTAAATACTTTAGCAGTACCTTTATGTGTTTTAATTTTTGGCATAATTACTCCTCCTAATAATTTATTTGTCTTTTTTTGGTGCTAATAACATAGTCATTACTCTACCATCTAATTTAGGTTTTTGTTCAACTTCAGCTATTTCTGATACTCTATCAGAAAAACGTTCTAGAACTTCTTTACCTAATTCAGTATGTGCCATTTGACGTCCTTTAAAACGAATTGTTAATTTTATTCTATCTCCTTTTTCAAGATATTTTGTTGCATTTCTTAATTTTGTTTCAAAATCTCCTACGTCAATTACTGGCGATAGTCGATATTCCTTCAATTCAGACCTATTCGCTTTTTGTTTCTTTAAAGCTTCCTTAGCTTTTTTTTGTTTTTCATATCGGAATTTATTATAATCCATTACTTTACAAACTGGTGGATTTGCATTTGGACTAATCAATACTAAGTCTAAGGCAGCATAACTAGCTAAAGTCTTAGCATCTTCTATTGATTTAATTCCTACTTGCTCTCCATTTGGTCCAATAACCAATACTTCACGAACTTTAATCTGATCGTTTATCAACATGTTATTATTATCCTTTGCTATATTTCACACCTCCATTTAATAAGAAAAGCAGATATAGAAACTATATCCGCTAAAAAACCATACAAAATATAACTAACTTGTGTAATTTTTTGGCTTTTTACCTACTGCTATTCGCTAGTCAGGTGGATATAAATCTCTTTCCTTTTTTCTCGACTAGTAATATTTTATGCATAAAAGCCTTATTTGTCAACTGTTTTTTTATGTTTTCTTTATTATTTCCACTTATTTTATTATTTTTTACAAGTTTTTTCATTTAATTGGAATAATTTATAAGAACCATCTAAAGTTAAATTCTTGTTCTTAATATCATCTTTTAGATATGGATTCTTTTCTTTTAATTTATTCATATCTACTTTTTTAAAGTTTACTTCTACGATAAAATTTAATTTATGATTTTTTATTTCACTGGACTTAATAGTGTATCCACCAAAATCTTTATTATACTTTTTGAATTCATCTTTATAGTTTTTTTCAAAGAAACTAAGTACAGTATTATTTTTAGATTCTACAATTCTTTCAATTAGTACTTTTTTAACTATATCCTTCTTATAATATAAAGTATAATTATTCTTAATTTGATATGTTTCCTCTTTTATTTCATTATTACATTTCATTTTATCTAAATGTAAAATATTAAAAACAACTATGATAGCAATGATTAGAACTACAATACCTATTCCAACTATTAATTTACGATTTTTTTTCATACCTTTATCCTCCTATTCTATATTTACTTTTGGAACATACTCCTTAGTAATATTGTCCCATTTATTTTGATTAATTGCAAGAAAAAAAAGAATATTGCTTAAATTTCAATATTCTTTTAGCTCATTCTAGATTATCAAGAACTGCTGAAGTTACAGTATCTACTTTTTTCTTTAGCTCTTCAGCTTGTTCTTTCTTCTTTTCGTTACCTTTTTTAATAGCTTTATCTACTATTTTATCAGCTTTAATCATCATATTGTTTTTCTTATCAATTCCCTCTTTTAGAGAATCTACCATTTTAAAATCATTTAATTCTTTTTCCATTTCATTTATGCAATTCATAAATTCCTTATCCATATCTAGAATAAAATCACAAATACATTTTCTTGTTTCTTTACCGCTTTTGGGGGCTAACATAATTCCTAATACCATTCCTATGATTGTTCCATCTAGTAATAATTTTATATTTTTATTACACATTTATTCATCACTCCTTGGTATTAGTATGAGTTGTTTTTTATTATTTATACAAAAAAGAAGTACTTTTTTGTACTTCTATCTAATACGAATTGATTCATCTTCTATATCATCATATAAAGCAGTATCATCATAATCTTCTTCATCATCATAATTATCTATCATAGAGTCTAAATATTTATCCATCATATCAGTTACTTCATTTCCATAATCATAATTATTTCCAAAATGATGATTCATAGTAGTTGATGTATGTACAGCTAGCGCTGTTGCAGCTGTTGCACCTATAATGGTAGTTAGTAAATCACTTGGAAGACCAGCTAATGAATTAATATAGGTAGCATTAAGTTCTGATAAGGTGCTAGCTTGATCAAGCATATCTACTATTCCGTTATTCATGTTAATAATTGCTTCTGGGTTATTAACAATATATTCCATAGATTCTTCAACTGAATGAAGGTCAATTTCTGGATGTGATGAAGCGTATGGTCTTAAAGCTGTTAGACAATCATTAACAACTGTATTTAGTGATTTTTGTGAATCATTAGCAATTTTAGTTATCTCTTGAAGTGCTTGAGCTTGATCAATTGCTCCATTACTATATCTATTAGTAACAGTATTTAATTGGTTAATAATACTATCATAGTAATTATTGTAGAATGTATGGTTAGCAGTATCTGTAGCACTATAAGCTGAATTTAGATTCCAATCTCCACCGTTAGCTGAAGTATCAAGTGCTGATCTTTCTAAATCATTAGCAACTTCGGTGGTACTATGACGAAGATTAGAATTCATTCCATCAATCATCTCTCCACGATGTGATTCTATATTTTGACCTGTTTGATGAACTTTTCCAATCATATCCTCATTAGCACTATTTACTCTATTAATCTCTGCTTGTTGTCCATTTACTGCTATTTTATGAGTATAGAATGCATTAGCAGCACTAACTGCGGCAGAAGTTAAGGCAATTGTTGAGAATAGATTACGAATAAATGGATCATCACGATAATTCAATTCTTCAACAAGAGGTGAATAGTATTTAGAACCAACGCTTCTTTTACCAAGAATACTTTTTCTGATTTCAGTATTATCAGAGTAACATGCTTCTAAATTTATAAAGTTTTCAATGATTGCTTCATCATCACCATTTGCAATAGCATTATTGAATCCTTGACCATATCTAGCTAATAAAACCTGTGTTTCGTTATCAAATTCTTTACTCTTAGCAAAACGGTAACCAACATATGACATTTTACTAGAAACAGCTTTCATATCTTCTTCAAAACCATGTAGACCATTACCCGATAATAATTCTATTCCAGTTTTACGTTGTTCATCAATAGCCTTGGCACAACTAGCAGCTAATTTTACAAGTTGTTTTCTTTGATTAAGACAGATATTTCTTCCATCTTCAGTTAAGTCCCTATCTTCCAATTTTTCATCTATACTTTTAATTTGAGCTATATAATTAAATAATTGAGCATATATTACTTTTATTATTTGATTTATATTATCGACTTTGTTAAGAATATATACTCTTATACGATCAGTAATAAAATCATTTATTTGAGGATTCATATCCATTTTAGCTTGACTTCCACGGTACTCTTGGAATAACACTTCTAATTCTTCTTCTGTTAATTCTTCATTTAGACGTCGTTGTAATTCTTCTATATCTTCTTTATCTTCCTTTTTAAGCATTATTTTAGATACTAATTTACGAATAGCCATAATTGGCATTTTAACAATACCTGGAACTGCTGATACAACATTATAAAGCCAATTTCCAGTAAAGATATCTTTTCCCATACTAGATACTTTGATATTACTAGCTCTAAATCTCTTAGAAGACTTAGTAGTCAGATGTAATCCTTGAGTTAGTTTATATATAATTGCTTCTAAATGAGGTTTAGGTTGAACTCTTTCTTCTTGCTCTTCTATAGGTGGTTCCTCTGTAGGAGGTTCATTCGTAGGAGGTTCTTCTATTGGTTGTTCTTCTTCAGTTTTCTTCTTTTTCTTCTTAATATCAATATATCTTATTTTTAAAGTAGGATTTTTACTATTATTAACAATTTCATTAATTATTTCTTGGTGTTCTTCAGTTAATTCATAACATTTTGTTTTTCTAACTAGTTTTATATCTCCAGTAGGTTCCAAATTAAATTTTTCAAAAATATTTACTGGGGCAAAGATGCGTTTAGTTCCATCCTCAGTAAGGTATCTAAATAGATTAATGTATTCAATGGTATCTTCCTCTTGTTTTACAGGTTCATCATCTTGTTTTTCTTCTTCTTTTTCTTCTGGCTTTTTTTCTTCTTTTTCTTTTACTTGAACATCTTGATATCTAACAATTTCTTCTGGATTTTGTTTTATCTTAGCTAAGTCATTAATATGATTTTCAGTATCTTCATCAATTGGGTATACATCTTCTCCCTCAACTGTAATTGGTTCTTCTGTTGGAGTTATATGAAAATTATCAAGTACTTTTTTAGGAGCTAAAGTTTTATTATTATCATCTACAGCACGATATAAAACATGTTCTATTGGTTTTTGTTTTTGGTAATCAATAGTTAGTTCATTTTCTTCAGTATCCTCTTTTTCTTCAATATCTTCCTTTTTTAAATCTCTTATTTCAACAATATAAGGTGAATAACTATTATGTTGATTATCTTTTACTTTAGCTATTTGAGATTTATCAACAGGAGAATATACTTTACCATCTATTATTACTTCTGGTCCTGTTTGATTTAAGTTGAATCTAGTTAAAGCATATTTTAAAACATAAACCTTATTTTCATCATTTATATCTTGATAAAATATGAATCTTTCCATTCCACGATATGGATTATAAATATCATTTTTATCTCCTAAATGAACATTTTTTATTTCTATTTTATCTTTTTCTATATTCTCTTTAATTTTATCTATATCTTTGTTAGCTATACGATAACATGGATCTCCTTCAATATATATTTCCCCACTTATTGGTTCTATATCAAAATCTTTTATTGTACTATTATTAATATATTTTTCATAATTATTATCAACATCATTATATACTAGTACTTTTGATAGATTTTCATCTTGGGAATTATTATTAATTATTTTTTCTTCCATAGATTCAAGATTTAATTCTATTACTCGAGACATACTATTAGCAAAGAATTCAGTTATTCTATCATCTTTACTTTCTAATAATAGATTTAAATCTTCGACTTTTAAGAAAGGATTATTTCTTTCAAATTCAGGCGGAACATATGAATGATTATTACGATACTCTGTTCCTAATTGGTAATAATATTCTTTAATGGTCATATTATTATCTTTTAGGTATTCTTGAAGGTTAATAATATACTCTTCTTCTTTTGTTTTAGGAGTTTCTTCTTTTAAATTAGATATTATATCTTCATTACTATATATTTGATTTAATAGTGCATTATTAGTTAATGGTGTTCTTTTAATTTGATTAATAATAATAGCTGTAGTATCTCCATTATCTGATTTTTCTTCAGTTATTTCATAATTAGTATTATCTCCTACTTCAGAAGCTAATAATTGTTTCATTAATTCAGCTCTTTTTATTTGTTCTTCTCTAGATAACTTAGAATCTACTGCTAATCTAGCTAAAGCAATACGTTCTGTTTTATAAGGTACATTTTTTTTCTCATGACGATAGATTACCATTCTTTTAACACCATTATTTTCTTCAATCTTAAGTTCTAAATCATTATCACTAGCTAAGTCTATACCACTATTTTTTATTAATCTAATTAAATCATCTTGAGTGGCAGTATTAGTATTATTTTCAATAATAAAAGCTGCGACTTCTTCTTTAGTATCTTCTAATACATATTCTATATTATCCATAATATGACCTCCTATAGTTCATTATTCTTAATACTGTTAATAACATCATTAACCATTTCTAATTCTCTTGGATCTGTTATTTCTTCAAGTGTTTTACTTTCAATTAAAGGATTATATGATGAAACATAAATATTTAGATTACCTTTATCATCTACACTATGGTCTGTATAAGCTATATAACTTTTATTAGTATCTTCACTATCAAATGTTACTAAAATATCACATTCATATGTAATACCATCTTTATTTAATTCTACTTTTTCATTTTCAATATCAAATTCCATATTCTACCCCATCCTATTATATTATTCTATTTAAGGATAACATTTTAATTGGATTTTTTCAAGGAAAGTAAGAAATTTATAATTATTAGACAGATTATTGTGTCTATTAATATTTTTTATAACATAAAAAGCAGTATACTTTAAAGTACACTACTTTAATATTATGAAATTATGAAAGGATTCGCCTTACTTCCATTACCTGAAGAATATTCTATGCCGGGTGTCAGTGAAATTGCAGGACGAACACCAATACTATCACCCAAATAATCGCCGTAGATTGCTCCGGAAGAGTTCACGTAACGAGCGTAAGCGCGAAAGTCACTAATATAGTAGTAAGGCGAGCCCAGCCAATACTTTTGTCCAGATTCTCGAACATAATTATTTAAAATATTCATCTCAGGTGAAGACATCAATCCTACTTTATAAGTAAGACGTGCTTTATTATTAGATATACTAAA
>CALCBO010000153.1 GCA_937897245.1 uncultured Caryophanales bacterium
ATATATATTTAATTATTAAACAACATTCTATGTTTTGTTATTGAATGTTGTTTTTTCTTATTAATTATGTGTAATTATATGATGTAAAATATTGTACATTTTATGTAAAGTGATTGATTTGTTTTTGTAAATTGTATACAATAATTATTGATAATAATAATGAGGTGATTATATGGGACTTACTCCCGAAGAGATAAGAGAAGAGGCTAGGAGGCAATATCAAGCTAAAATTGATGCTTTAGAAGCTGAATTACATGAATATGAATCTGATTTTGTAATATTACAGGAAGCTGGAGATGAGGTTGCACAATTGTATGCTGCTTGTGATCTTACTTCTTCGGCTGTTTCATCTGTTGGTGTTACTTTGAATGAAATTTATGGATTAGGTACTTCTGATAAAGTTCCTGGGTTTGAAAGATTATTTACTAATTTCGGTGAAGGTATTATGGGTGATGTTAATGAAGTTAATGGAGCTAATAATAATTGTATTAGTGAATTAGAAACTACTGGTTCTCAAATTGATAAAGCTAAAACACAGGTTGCTACAGAAATAAAGAGATTGGTTCGCGATATTAATTTTTATAGTGAATGTTTAGCATCTATTTAATAAAGAGAGGATTTATAATATGAGTGAATTAGAAATTGAAGATTTTAAAAAATTTGTTGCTAATCATAAAGAAATAGAACGTATGCTGGATCGTAGTGCTTATGATTTGTCAGATATAGTAGTTGATGCTAGTTTGTATTCTGAAAAACAAGATGATATAAATGATAAGTTAGGGTCATTAAAAAAAGTAACAGTTAGTTCTAAATTAAGTGGTGGTAAAGATTTAAGTGATAAACTGAGTAATTTAGTTGATAATTATAATGCTTCAGCTGCAAATTTGATTTTTGTTTTAGAGGTTTCAGAGAAAAAAATTATGGCTTATAATAATGGGGAAGATGTTGATGAATCAGTTATGAACATGTTTAATCAAGTAATGAAAGGTGCTGCTGATACTAATGTATTCTGGATTGTTAATGAATTGACTTCTAGAAATGAAGCTTTAGCTTCTTTGGGATTTTTGATGGCTTATGGAACAGACTCAAATTATGAAGATGCTAATTTTGTTGTTGGTGATACTACTAAAGCTGTTGCAGAAGGTTTATGGCCAGTTCTTTTAGAAGAGAGTAAAAAAAGACCATTTAAACATGCAGCTGTTGGTGCTGGAGCTGTTATGATACTTACTGGTGCACAAGATGTAGCATTAGATGAAGGTGAAATGGCTGTTCTTGATTATGCTCGTACGGGTTTTGATGTTGTTGGTGCTGGGGCAAATTATGCTAATTGGGTTTTGGTTTCTTCAGCTGTTGGTGGTGTTCCAGGAATATTGTTGGCTTCTGCATCTACTATGGCAGTTGCTCCTATGATTGATCAATTTAGAGATAAAGCTGTTGGAGATAATATTATTCATACTTTTACTTATGATGAAGATGGAAAAGAATATGAGGTTCCTAAAAATGGTAACGGAAAAGATGGTACTCACGATGTTTTATTTGAAAGATATGCAGAGGCAAATAATGATTCACATACTTTGAATAAACAAACGTATACTGATTATAATTATAAATCATTATTATATAGAGATTGGGAGGAATTATTACCAGGTGGTCGATGCGTTTATGGTGATGCTGCTGCTGATCAATTTAATTCTTATTTACAAAAAATAAAAGAATCTGATGATCCGTCGATTGTTCAAGAATGTGAAAAACAATTAGAAAGTCGTAGTGTGGAGAATATGATTAATGATACAAATATGCTTTATAATGTATTGAAACAAGAAGATTTTAATTTACAAGAATATTACGATTATTATCATGGAGGAATGGAAAAATGAGAGATAGAGTAGACGATTATGAAGAAGCAGTAAAAATTCATTATGAATATACTGAAAGTGAAATAGCTGAACATAATAAAAATGTTCATAAAAAAAGAATATTGTTTTCAGCGGCAGCGATGACTGCAGCTTCAGTTGCTTTGGGAATATTTAGTGGACACCCTGTAGAGATGACCTTAACTATGCTTCCATCTGTTGGGTTTGTAACAGGTTTAACTTATTTGGATTATCATCAATATTTAAAAAATCTTGAATCTATAAAAGATGGTTCATATTTTGAAGGAAAAGATGAATCTGTTATAATAGATAATGCTAATAGATATGTTGATTTATATAATGAACATATAGCTGGAAAGGGTAGATAGAATGTTAGAAGTAGGAGATACAGTACAAATACACGGTAAGGAAGGTGTAGTTTGTTTTGAAAAATTAGAAGCTGGTGAAAGATATGTATGTGTAGCTTTTGGAGAGAAGCCTATTACATATGAGATATATAAATATAAATATGAAAATGATAAGTTATTAGTAAAAAAAATAGATGATTCAGATGAATTAGGTTCTATTATAGGAGAATTCACTAAAGAATCTGTTAGAGATTATGGAATGTTAGAATCATTAAAACCAGTATCTCAAGCTTTAGATAAATATTATCAAGAACATAAAGAAGAATTAGAAAGTAATTAATAGAAAAAAGAACTTTGTGTGAAGTTCTTTTTCTATTTGGTTAATAATATGTCATAGATTTTATCTAACTTATCATTGATGTAGCAACTACTTGCTTTATTATGACCCCCACCACCGAATTGTTCGGCTATTTCTCTTACATTACAGTTAGTGATACTTCTAAAAGAAATAGAATTATGATTAAAACAAACCATCATTGCGAATTCATAATCATAATCATTATTATTTAAATACTCAGGTAAATCATTACGATATTCATAATCTATTATTACTAAGATACCTTTATGATTATTTAGAATTATATCTTTTTTGTACTTTAAATATTCTTGTATATGTTTATTAATATCATTTATTTTACTATCTATTAATAATTGTTCAGTAGAATTAATTGAAAATTCTTTTTCTTTTAATTTATTAATCATTAATTCTACATATTTATCTCTACCTAAGATATTAAATAAATGAGATAGATTATGAGCTAAATTATTATTCTTAATAGTCCATTCCCAAGTATCTTCTAATCTTGTTAGTTCAGTGTAGTATTCAATTACTTTGTTTTCTTTAATTAATTTAGAGTTTACTAAATATTCATAAAACAATGAAGTAGCACAAGCTTGACCTTTATCATTATTAATAGTTATATTAACAAAACTATAATTATTAGCTCTATTATAGTTAGTTTGATGATGATCTATTACTACTAGTTTATTTATTAATTCTTTATCTTTTTCAATTATATCTAGAGTTTCATTCTTAGGAGTTAAGTCAGTTATAAATATATAGTCATATTTATAGATGTTTTTAGATTTTATTTCTTCTAATATTTGTTCATCTAAGTTATGTATTTCTGAATAATGGTAATCAGTATTAAAGAATAATTTACTTATTATAATACTTCCCATACCATCTATATCACTTCCATGTGAAAATAATAATACTTTCATTAGTTACCTCTTTTCTTAATAATAATTATTGAAATTATTATATACTTTATAATTTTAATATGCAAATTATTATTTCATTACTTGTATTTATATGTTAATAAGATTTTTAATTGAAAAAGAATAATACTTATGCTATTATCATACTAGGAGGTAAAAATTATGAGTGATAATATTAATACTGCGTTTATTTCACAAGCTTGTTTAGGAATGGATTATTCTACAGAATATCTCAGTAGGTTAACTGAACTATATAAGCTAAGTCTTATTCTTAAATCAGGAAAAAGTACTGATTTTGATAATTATAGGCAATTAATGATTTTAAAATTACAAGAATTTGAACAGTATAAACAACAATTACATGAGCAAATAGAATCTTTTGATAGTAATAGATTAAAAGAGTATTATTTAGAGTCAATTAAAAATACTAATATGTCTTTAGATGAATCTATAGAATTGGATGAGGATGATTTAAATGCAATTAAAAAAGAATTAATTAGTTCTACTAATCATACTCTTATTTATAGTTCTGTTCATGGAAAACTTCCTAAAATATGGACTGATGAAATTCAATCTTTGTCAGAAGAAACAAAAGAACATTTATTACAATTGGATGTTGATAAAGAACTACAAACTGTATTTGATTCTGGTGTATATGATATTTATACTAGTTTAACTAATAGAACTAAATCTGATAAGGAAGTTTACATTGATTTTATCAATATAATTCAAAGAGGGATGACTGGTATTGATTTTTGTGTGAAAGAAATTAGAACTGAAATTGAAAAAATAGAAATATCTCTTCTTTCAAAAAATGAATTATCTGATATGATTCAAGAAAATAAAGCTATTGATAATGATGAGGAGCAATTAAAAATATAAATAAAACTTAATTAGTTATATGTAAAATAAAGAAATATGTAATTGAATTATAATTAAATAACTATAAGTTATGAATAAAATGTAAAATTTACTTGCATGAAATGTAAAAATATAGTATATTTATTTCGGACTAAAAAAAGTCGTGTCTGTTCGTATGGGAAGGATTGGAATCCTTCTTTTCTTTTGTTATAATAGTTTTGGAGGGATTAGATGGATATTGTTGTAGTTGGTGGTGGAGCTAGTGGAGTTATTTGTAGTATATTAGCTAAAAGAGATAATAATAGAGTTATTTTATTAGAAAGAAATAATATATTACTTAAGAAATTATTAATGACTGGTAATGGACGTTGCAATTATATGAATGAATTATATGGTACTAAGTATTATCATAGTATGGATATAGATTTAGTAGATGAAATTATTAGTAGTATGAATATAGAATTAATAAGAGATTTTTTTGATAGAATAGGAATTGTTTCAAAGAATAAAAATGGTTATTATTATCCTTATTCTAATCAAGCTATTAGTGTTAAGAATGCATTAGTTCATGAATTAGAGAGTGTTGGAGTAGAAGTAGTATTTGATTGTTTAGTAGAAGATATAAATAAGAATAATGATAAGTTTATTATTAATACTAATTTGGGAGAATATATTTCTGATAAAGTAGTAATATCTACTGGATCATATAGTTATCCTAAGACTGGTAGTGATGGTATGGGTTATTCTTTTTTAGAGAAGTTTGGTCATAGTATAGTTAAACCAGTTCCTGCTCTTGTACAATTAGTTAGTGATTTTAAATATTTAAAAGAATGGGATGGAGTAAGAAGTGATGTTAAATTAGAGTTATTTGAAGATGGTAAATTTATTAGTTCAGAAGAAGGAGAAGTACAATTAACTTCTTATGGTTTAAGTGGAATATGTACTTTTAATTTAAGTCATGATGTATCTAGAGGATTAATTGATAATAAAGAGTATGAAATACATATTAATTTTGTACCTTTTATTGAGACTTTAGTAACTCCATGGTTAGATAATTATAGTAAGAAATGTTCTACTAAAAATATAAGTGAATTATTAGAAGGATTTTTAAATTATAAAGTAGTTAATGTCTTATTAAAAGTATGTGGGATTAATAAAGATGTTTATTACAAAGATTTAGATAAGAATAAGAAGTTTTTATTATGTAAGTATTTAAGAAGTTTTCCTATTAAGATTATAGGTACTAAAGATTTTAATCATTCTCAGATTTGTAATGGGGGAGTTAGATTAAATGAGATTATTCTTAATACTTTTGAATCTAAAAAGGTAGATGGTTTATATATTACTGGAGAATTACTTGATGTTAATGGTAATTGTGGAGGATATAACTTAAGTATTTGTTGGATAAGTGGAATGCTTGCTGGAGAGAGTTTAGGTGAGTTAAATGATTAGAGTAAGGCAAGTAAAAGTAGATATCTTAAACGATAAGGAAGAAGAATGGTTAGATAAGATTAGTAATAAATTACATATTAAGAGTAATGATATTATTGAGTATGTTATTCGTAAGAAATCAATTGATGCAAGGAATAAAGAAAATGTATTTTATGTTTATGAGTTTGATGTTTTAACTAAGTTTGATAATAGAATATTAAATAGGAGTAAGAGTAATGATATTTTAAAGGCACCAGATTTAGAATATAAATTTGAAGTTAGTGGGGATGATGAAATAAAAGGGAGGATTGTTATTGTAGGTAGTGGTCCTGCTGGTTTATTTTGCGCTTATTTATTAGCAGAAGCTGGTTACAAACCTCTTATTATTGAACAAGGAGAAGAGATGGATAAGAGAGTTAAAACAGTTGATTCTTTCTTTAAAAATAATCAATTAAATACTTTATCTAATATTCAATTTGGAGAAGGAGGAGCAGGTACTTTTTCTGATGGAAAACTTAATACTTTAGTGAAAGATAAATTTAATCGGGGAAGAAAAGTATTTGAAATATTGGTAGAAAATGGAACTAATGAAGATATTATGTATTTAGCTAATCCTCATATTGGGACTGATGTTTTAAGAAAAGTAATTAAGAATATTAGGAATAAAATTATTTCAATGGGAGGAGAATTTAGATTTAATACTAAACTTACTGATTTAGTAATAAAAGATAATAAATTAGAGGGTATTATAGTTAATGGTAAAGAAAGAATAGATAGTAATGTATTAGTATTAGCCATTGGGCATTCTGCTAGAGAAACTTTTTATATGTTATATGATAAAGGTTTAGAGATGAAGAATAAGAATTTTGCAGTTGGTCTTAGAATTATCCATCCTCAGGAGATGATTAATAAGTGTCAGTATGGAGATTACTCTAAATATTTAGAACCAGCTAATTATAAATTAACTCATAAATGTAGTAATGGTAGAGGTGTTTATTCTTTTTGTATGTGTCCTGGTGGTTATGTAGTAAATGCTTCTAGTGAAAAAAATAGATTAGTAGTTAATGGAATGAGTAATAATAAGAGAGATAGTGAATGTAGTAATAGTGCAATTGTGGTGACTGTTAGTGAAAATGATTATGGTAATAAGTTATTTGCTGGAGTAGAATTTCAAAGAAGGTTAGAAGAGAAAGCATATGAGTTAGGAGACAGTTATATTCCAATACAGTGTCTTAGAGATTATTATTTAGATAGAGAAACTAAGTCTTTAGGTAAAGTTAAACCTGAGATATTAGGGAAATACAAATTAAGTAATTTAAATAGTTTACTTCCAGTTGAGATTACAGAATCAATAAAAGAAGGAATAAAAGCTTTTGATAAGAAAATACCTGGTTTTATGATGGATGATAGTATATTACTTGGAGTAGAGAGTAGAACTAGTTCTCCAGTTTGTATTATTCGAAATGATAATTTTGAGTCAAACATATTAGGTGTTTATCCTGGAGGAGAAGGAGCTGGTTATGCAGGAGGTATTACTACTGCAGCTATAGATGGAGTAAAGATTGCGGAAGAAATTGGAAAGAAGTACAATAGAATGTCTTAGGATATTCTTTTTTCTTTTTCTATGATAAAATAATTATAGACATAATTGGAGGTTATTATGAATACAGAAAAAATTACTGTTTTAGAATTTAGAAGAATTAGGGAACTAATGAATAATTTGGTATCTGAAATTAGAGAATCAGAAGATGATGAAAATGATAAAGAAATTGAACTTTTCAATAAGTATTTAAAATTACAGAATGAATTACTTTCCTATAATCTAAGTGATATTCCGTTTGAAGAGTGGAATGGTTTTGCTATTCTAAGTACAGATGATATAAGAGCTGATTTTTCAAAAACTCAAGCTAATCTTGATTTTGGAATAATAGAATGTTATGGTAATTTAGATTTAAGAGGATGTAGAGTTAGAGGATTAGAAAATATAGATAGTAGAAATTTTTCTACTAATACTTATGATGATAGAATAATTGCAGATAATCCTAATGTATTTTTGTCAGATTCTTTTTCTGAAGAGTTTAGAAAAAAATATTATAGTTGTACCTTATTAGTAGAAGATGTTGCTGTATTAAGTGAGAGTCAATTAGCTGAACTTAAAGATAAGAATCTTTTTGCTCATTTAGATTTTAGTGAAAAAAACAATTTTTTATGGGAATTTATCGATTTAGATACAGCTATTTCGTATTGTAAAAGTGCAAGAGAAGATTTTTTAGCAGTTAAAGAAGTATTATCAACTAATCATTTTTATTTAAAAAATATTAATGAATTATTAGAAATATTAAAAGATACTGATTATATGAATTTTAAAAATGTATGTTTTAATTATTTAAAGAATGATATTGTTACTAGTGGTGGAAGATTAGATATAGATATTTATCCAGATTTATTTATTCGTGAGAATAAAGAATTATTCTTGATAGATGTAGATGTCAGTGATGAGGTAAGAAAAAGATATTATGAAAGAAAACTTACTATTACTGATTTAATTGAGAATAAAGAAGTTTTTAAAGATATTCCAGTTGATAATTGTTTAGATTTACCATATGGTGTTTATAGTTGTTTTAGAGGTAAATATCCAGTTGGAGAGTTTCAAAAACTAATTTTTAATCATCCTGATTTTTTTCAGCATTTTGATAGTTCAGAAGATATGGATATGTTTTTTAGTAATTATTTTGGAAAATCTGTAGGAGAAGATTTAGAAAAAAGATTAGTTGATGCTGTTAAGGAGGCTTCTTTTGAAACATTAAAGAGAGAAAAAGTTATTCCTGGTTATTTAGATTCTTTTAATTTTCAATTAGTGAATAAGATAGAAAATAGTGAAGAATTATTAAAATGTCATGATAATACAATAGTACTTGATAATAATCAATATAGGATATTAAGATTATTAAGAATTCAAAATGTAAAAAGATTTGAAGAAGAAACAGGATTTTTCTTTCATGATAATACAAGAGGTGGTAATTTCTTTGAGATTTTTGATTATATGGGAATATCTATTGGTATGGCATTTCAGGCTCATTCTCCAGCTAAAAATTATGAAGAAAGTCTTGATATGATAGCTTGTTGCCTAGAAAGTTTACTAGTTAATTATTGTTGTGATATAGATACTTATGATTGGTTAGAAGGAAACTTTAGGGAAACTCACCCAGAAATATTTATGTCTAAAGATGCACCTATTGAATTAAGAAAGGCATTTTATGGATTTAGTCTTGATGCACAAATGATAATGGATAATCCAGAGTATGTAGAGTTTTTAAAAGATAAATATCTAGCAGATAGTATAAAACTTACAATGTATTTAGATACCTCTATGCCTCTAGATGATAATGATATTGTATTAAAGTCATTTGGATTAACAGAGAAGAATGAAACAACAGATTTTATTTCTGAATATACTGAAAGATATGGGAATGAAGCATTTTTAGATTTAGTAAAAAAGTATGGTAATTATCTTAATTATTTACATATTGATAATAAGAATGGTGAAATTGATAATAAAGAGGAAATAGAAAAATCTTTAAGACGAGGGATTGCGAAAAATATAGCTGTTTCAAATAATAATTATTCTAATTTAGCTAAAGTAGAAGAATTTAGAGAAGATTTTCCAGAAATATTTATTGATTTAGATAATATTAATATTTCAGAGGATGATAAAAAGGAGATAGAAACTGCTTTTTATACTGGTAAAATGAGTTTTGAGTATTTTAAAAAATATCCAGAATTAGTTAATGCTTTTCAAGACAAACACTTATCTTTAGGTTTTAGACAAGTA
>CALCBO010000154.1 GCA_937897245.1 uncultured Caryophanales bacterium
TACAAAATATAATCAACATCAGTTAAAGCTATACCAGTTCTAGAACCCCAATGAGTATGATATCCCCCATCACCTACTTTAGTTCCAAACATTTCAATAGTTTTAGGATCATACTGACTATCTTCTGAATTACCATCCTTATCTCTTGTAATCCTAATATTAGGATTATCTTTCTTTATCACAATATAAACATTACCAAAACCAAAACCTGTAGGAGTAGAATCTACTGAATGATAAATATCTCCTCTATCTTCAACTAAAGTCCAATCTATATCTAATGGAGTAGTATCAGAATCACTAGTTCCCCTAATAGTTGATAAAAACTCTTTACTTAAATTACCATTATCTAATGATCCCCCTAAAGCCTGATAATCTCCAATACAACGTAAAAAGTCACCATCTTCTAATCTAAAAGGAGTTCTCTCTAACTCTTTTGCATAATCTCTTCCTCTAGCGTCAGCCTTTTTAACAGAGTTTTCCATCTCATCTCTTAACTCTTGATATGAATGATATCCTGCACTATAAGCAAACATCCTAACTATTCTATCCTTTAAATCATATCTACTTGTAGGATGAATCTTATTAACTAAAATCGCTAATTTTGTTAATAAATCATATTCAGCTAAATTTAGTTTTTCTTCTTTTCCCTTTAAAGTAGCTGAATATAACATTTCTAAATGCATCTCTAAAATATTTAAAACATCAATATCTTCTTCACTTAAATCACTAAGTTTTTCACCATTATCTATTACTCTATAAAATAAATCTTGACCTTTCTCTAAACTATTTAAATAATTCCTTAAATCTAGGCTATTTGATTTAACAGCTATTCTTACCAAATCATTATAAACAATTTGAAATCTTTTATCAGTATCTGATTTCTTTCCATCGTATCTTTTAACTTTAGCTAAACTATCATCTTTTAATTCAGGAGATAATCTACTATTCTCACTAAAATCAAAAATATTTCCATAGCCATCACCCTTAGTAAAATCAGGATAAAGTATCTCAAAACAATAAAACATTTTTCCATACAATGGCAAATTATTCTTTAAGAATACACTCTCTATTCTATTATAACTATCAATTGGATTATCTAATTGTAATAATTGTCTAACTAATGTCTTTCTAACAGAATGTAAGGAAGTAGAATTAGTTTTAGATAATCTATCTAATATATTTCCTAATACTTCTATATTATCTATATTAATTATTTCTGTATTTAAAAGATACTCTTTAAACTCTTCTGCTAACTCTATATCTTCTTTTATTCTTTCATACTCAACCAATACTTTTAAACGATATATATTAGCATTTTTATCTCCCTTAAATAAACTATTAATCCAATTATAATCAACTCCTAAACCAGCTGTAATAGAAGTATCTTTAAATATTTCTAAGTACTTATTATAATTACTTAATATATCATTAACTTCCATTTTTTTATTATAAAATGCCTTTTTTAAATCACTATCCACATCTTTACCTAAGAATAACTCTGGATATTTTGTAACAAAATATTCTGGTACATCTTCTTCATTATAAAAAATTGTCCCAAGAGTCATTCTCCTTACTATAATTTCTTCTGTTATTTCATCTACTAAATCTAAACTAATATTATCTTTATTTTCATTTATATGATAATTTAATTCATTAGTAATTGGATCTAAATATTTACCATATTTAATTCCTAATTCCATCATTAATCTATCACTTAAAACATATTTTGATTTAAATACTTCATCAATATCTACTTCTTTGCTTAACATATCAAAAAATACTTTTCTATGCCTTCTTCTACCACCAAATGGTCCTTTAGCAGAAATCGTTGAACTAACAGAATTATATGTATTATTTTCACAACGATTATAACGAGAGTTGCCATCCGCGTGTGACGGAAAAGTTAATAAACCTAACCGGCAAGCAAATGCCGGGCTATGGCGAAGATGATTATTGCGAAAGAGCAGCTTCCATGATTCGCAAGCTCTGCGGCTCAGAGGCGCTTTCTGTACATTTTTTGGTTGGTGGAACACAGACTAATCTTACCGTGATTGACGCCGCTCTGAGGCCTCACCAGGCTGCAGTGGGTGCCGAAAGTGCTCATATCAATGTCCATGAAACCGGAGCCGTTGAAGCAACCGGTCATAAGGTTATTTCCGTCGCTTCCTCTGATGGTAAAATAACAGCAGAGCAAGTAGCGGCAGTTGTTAAGGCTCATTATTCAGAGGATGGACCAGAGCATATG
>CALCBO010000155.1 GCA_937897245.1 uncultured Caryophanales bacterium
CTTTCTATTTTTATTATATAATGGGTAATCTCTTTGGTCAATTTTTTTATCAAACAATTATTATTTGACACATTGTTTTACAAAAAAAATAGAACAGTGTTGTTCTACTTTGTCTATTTAAAGAAGCTTTTAAAGATTGAATTTAATCCTTTATTAATAGCTTTATCAAGGGCTTTATTAGTTACTTTGTTTTTTAGTTTTTCCATTGGATCATTTCTTTTAGCTCTTTCAGCTTCTCTTTTGGCTTTTTCTTGTAATTTAGCATCTTCCTTAGCTTTCTTTTCATCTAATTTAGCTTGTTTTTCAGCTTCTTCTAATTCTAGTTTTTCTTTAATCATTTTATTTAATTCTTCAAAAGCTGAATCTCTTTCTACTACTTCATCATATTTACCTATTAATTCTGATGAATTAATTATTTTATTTCTAGTTATATCATCTATTACTCCTATTTTACTTTGAGGTGGTAATATGGTTACTTTCTCAACTATTTCTGGTTCACCATTTTCATTTTGGAATGATACTAAAGCTTCTCCTGTACCTAAAGCTAATATAGCATCATTAGTATTAAATTCAGGGTTAGTTCTAAAGGCATCAGCTGCGACTTTAACTGTTTTTTGTTCATTTGGAGTATAGGCTCTTAGGGTATGTTGAACTCTATTTCCTAATTGAGATATTACTTCATCTGGAATATCTGTAGGATTTTGAGAAATAAAATATAAACCTATTCCACGAGATCTAATTAGTTTTACTACTTGAGTAATTTGTTTTAATCTATATGATGGCATATTATCAAATAATAGATGGGCTTCATCAAAGAAGAAAACCATTTTAGGTTTATCTAAATCACCTACTTCTGGCATTTTATTAAATAAACTAGTCAATAACCATAATAAGAATGAAGCATATAAATCAGGTGAGGTAAATAATTCTACAGCATGTAGAATATTAATAATACCCTTAGAATTAATATCAGTCTTAATAAAATCTGTAATATCTAATTCTGGTTGTCCAAAGAATTTTTCTCCTCCTTGATTTTCTAAAGCTAATAAACTTCTTTGAATTACACCAATACTTTGAGATGTAATATTACCATAAGTTGTTATAAAATCATTTTTATTATCTGCAATAAATTGAAGAAGTAGACGTAAATCTTTCATATCATCTAATTTCCAATTATTATCTTTAGCTATTTTAAAAGCTATTTGTAACATTCCTTCTTGAGCTTCGCTTAAACCTAACATCATAGCAAGTATCTCAGGTCCTACTGAATCTAGAGTAGTTCTTATAGGATGACCATTAACCCCAAAGATATCCCAAAATCTTACAGGAAAACTTTTAAATTCAAAATTAGAAATTTGAAGATTATTTAATCTGTTTGTAATATTTTCATTTGCTTCACCTATTATAGCAGTACCAGCTAAATCACCTTTAACATCTGCTAAAAATACAGGGACTCCAGCATCAGAAAAAGACTCAGCCATAACTTTTAAAGTAATTGTTTTTCCTGAACCACTAGCTCCAGTAATCAAGCCATGACGATTAGCTTTATTTAAAAGAATTGCTTTTTCTTCATTTTTGTTTTTTCCAATTAGTATTTTATTATTAATATACATATACAATCCTCCTAATCTTTACTTTTAAACATTTTAAATATATCTTTGATAGATAACTTGGTTCCATAGTTTAAAATAGCACTTGAATAAATCTTTATCGCAACTTTAGCAACTAACAATATTGTA
>CALCBO010000156.1 GCA_937897245.1 uncultured Caryophanales bacterium
AAGCATTGTTCCATAAAACTTTTTTTGATTAACCACATTATCCACTCCTTATCTTCCAACTATATTATATACATAAATATTTCTCACGTCAAAAGAATTAATTCATAGTTTACTGTTTTACACTTTTTTTTACACAAAAAAGAGATCTATTTTAAAGAATTATACTTCCTCTAATTAATAATTGCTTATCCCATATGGTTTTTTTTATAATTTCAATCTCCCTATTAACTATTTTACTAAAAAACAAAAGAAGCAACTGCCTCGTTACTTCTAATAATCTTTATTTATTATCTTCCAAAGGGCTATCTATACCTTCTATTTGTCCACACTTATCAAATACTAATTCTATTTTTAAACTCTTCTGACAAGCCTGATTAAGTGTACAATAACTATCTAACATAAATACAATAGAAGTAATCTGTTCTTTATCATTAACACTTAATACAACACTATTAGGCTCTTCAAAAAAATCACTATTTACTTTATGTAATTCTTTATTCAAAGTATTAGTAGAAATCAAAAAATTATACTTAGTCTGTCCACTCTCATAACTAGTTTTAGAATCATATGTAGCTAAAGAAAGAATTTTAAACACACTCTTCATATCCAAAAATTCTGAATATATATAAGGAGACTGAGTCTCAACCCATTTATCACTTTCCTCTATATAATATTTATCTTTCTCAAAATAGTATTTATTATTTTGAAAAGTAAACATCTCTTTATCTTTATATTTCTCTCCAATATATTCATTTACAACTTCATCTTGAGTAATTCTATAATCAAATAAATAATTCTTATCTAATAACGCTTTTACCTGTACTTGAAGTCCTTTTCCTTTCTCATATTCAGTAGTTCTAAATGAATTACTATTATTATTACCTGTATGCATTAAAGTATACAAAAATAGAAAAAAGAAAAAATAACCTACAAAAAAAATAATAGCTTTTCCTCTAGGATTCTGATATAACTCATTAAAATTATCTTTTAAATTATCTTTTGTTTTATTACTCTTTTTTTTCATCTAAACACCTGTCCAATTATTTTACCTTTTCCAACACCATTAACATAACTTGAAACATCCATTATTTTTTTACCAAATGGTTTAACTTTAGTAATCAGTACTACTCCATCCCCTGTTTTTACTACTATTCCATTTTTTCTAACTTCAATTATTTCTCCTGCTAATCCATTCTTATTCTCATTAAGAACCTTAGCTTCTACTATTTTCATCTCTAAATCAAATAATATTGCATTAGCTAAAGGATTAGGATTCAATCCTCTAATTAAATTAAATACTTCTCTTGATGTCTTATTAAAATCAATATGTTCTTCTTCTCTTTTTATATTATAAGCAAATGTTACTTCATCTGTATTTTGTTTTTCTCTTTTATTTGTTCCTTCTACAATACTAGGTAAAGTATCTATTAATAATGAAGCTCCCATCTCACTTAATCTATTAGAAAGACTCTCTAAATTATCATCATCTTCTATTTCTGTTTCTCTTTGAGCTATAATATCTCCACTATCCATTCCTACATCCATATACATAATAGTAATACCTGTCTTATCATACCCATCTATAATAGCTTTATGTATTGGAGCTCCTCCTCTAAGTTTAGGTAATAAAGAAGCATGAACATTAATACATCCATATTTAGGATAATCTAATATTTCTTTAGGAATAATCTGTCCATAAGCACAAGTTACAATCATATCTGGTTTTAAAGATAATACATCCTGATAATCTTCTCTTATTTTTAATGGTTGAAAAACAGGAACATTATACTCCTCTGCCAATTTCTTAATAGGAGTTGGCATTAAAACTCTTTTTCTCCCTACTTCTCTATCAGGTTGACTAACAACCCCAACCACTTCATAATTATCAATTAAACTTTGTAAAACATTAACCGCAAAAACTGGTGTCCCCATAAATACTATTCTCATATATTTCCCCCCTTAATTAGTAATATAACACTAATAAGTACTCCTAAAGTTACAAACAAAGCACCAATTAACAGAAAAACAGTAGCTTTTCCATAACCATCTAAAAAATCTTGTTCTACCATCTTTTCTTTCTCTAAGTACTCTTCATCTACTTCTTTATTTTCTACAATCTTTTCAATCTTAAAATCAAAATCAAAATTTAAAAATATAATATCGCTATTATTAATCTTCTTATTACAATACATATTCTGATGTTTAGAACTTAATAATCTATCCACACTCTCATATATATCTTCATCTTCTAAACTAGCTTCCATTACCTCTTCTAATGAAATAACTTCATCCGAAATAACTAATCTTGGTACAATCATTAAACTAATTTTTTCTTCTTCATTATGTATTAAATTCCATTCATCTCTAACTAAATCTAATATATAATTCTGATCTAATTCACTAAATAAATTATTACTCATATATTTCTTTAAAGAATTAGCTAAATAATCATAATCTCTAATCAAATAGTAATCATCTTTCATCTTCTTACCTATAAACAAATTACTCATCAATAACAATGAATAATACATAGGTGCATGTGTGGCATAAAAACATCCCATTACTAAATCATCACTAAAACTAACTTGTTTATCTAAGAAATCTTTATCTAACACATCAACTACATGATATTTCTCAAATATCTCTTTTACTTTTAAAAATCTATCATAATAATTATTATACTCTTCTGGTATAAATCCCTCTTTTTTAATATTTTCTACATAATAACTAGGTAATCCATGTATATAATATCCATCTACTATATATTTTTTATATAAATACTCAATTATCTTTTCTTTTGCATCTTTATTATCTATATTCTTTATATCTAATATTACTATTAATAATCTACATATTATTTTATGAACTCCTAATCTAAGATCATCATAATTATCTATTTTCTTATATAATCTATCTAATTGTTCTAAATACTCTATTAATAATTTATCACTATTAATTAATAATTTATATTTATATATAGCATCATAAAATATATAAAGTGCCATTTCTTTTTTAGAAGTTATACTATCGTAATTACTATATATATTACCTATTTTATTATAATATCTCTCACTTTGCTTAATACGATTAATAAATCCTATTACTTCATCTCTTTCTAATAACCCATCTAGCACTTTATCACCTCCTACAATACTCTAACAATCATCATTGAGAACCTAAATATGTCATAATATAATAAGCTGATCCTACAATAATAATAACTGCTAAAACTAATAATACTATCTTCACCATTGGATTTCTACTATCCCAATAACCATCTAATTGTGTAGATGACTCTTTCATTAATCCTTCATAATCTTCTCTTTTTTGTTTATTAAAATCCAACTCAGTAGTATTATTATCAGTACTTGAACTATTATCTTTTTGTAAATCATCATCTGTATTTATAAAAGCCATTTTTAACACCTCTATTCTATATAACTAAGAATATCATATTTTATAATATTTGACTAGGATTAAAATCAATATCAATCTTTATCTTTACATTTGTCCTATAATGTTCCATTATTTTATATAATATTTCATATAATCCTTCTTCTCTCTTATATTTTACTATTATTTGATAACGATATATATTATTCATTTTAAATATACTTGCATTACTTGGTCCAAGTATTGTAGTATGTTTTGTATTTCTATCTAAACTTCTTTTTATTTTACTTGCTTCATTAAATATATAGGTTGCATCCTTTCCACTTATTCTTAATACCATAATATAGTAATATGGTGGATAACTAAGTTTTTTTCTAATACTCATTTCCATTTTATAAAATGATAAGTAATCATGATTCTTAGTTAAAGCTATTGCATAATGATCTGGATTAAATGTTTGTATTATTACTTTTCCTTCTTTTTCACTTCTTCCACTTCTTCCTGCTACTTGACTTAATAAGGAAAAGGTATTTTCACTACTTCTAAAATCTGGAATATTTAAGGATGTATCTGCATTTATTACTCCAACTAATGTTACATTAGAAAAATCTAATCCTTTAGCTACCATCTGAGTACCTAGTAATATATCATAATCATGTTTCTTAAATGATTTTATCATCTCTTCATGCATTCCTCTTCTACTAGTTGTATCATAATCCATTCTAAGTACTCTAACTCCATTAAATATTTTATTTAATTCTTCTTCTATTCTCTGTGTTCCAACTCCTAAATTACTTAATGCTTTTTCTCCACACTCTGGACACTTAATCTCTACTTTTGCACCATATCCACAATAATGACATCTTAAAGTATTACTACTTTTATGATAAGTTAGGCTAATATCACAATTAGGACATTTAAATGTATAACCACAATTCTTACAACTTACAAATGATGAATAACCTCTTCGATTAAGTAGTATTATTATTTGTTCTTCTCTTTCTAAACATTTTATAATACTATCTCTTAATTCTAAAGAAAAATAACCATTTCCTTTTTTCATTTCTAAATTCATATCAACTATATCTACATTTGGTAATTTTTTTCCATTTACTCTATGTGGTAATTGTACCAATTGATATACATTTTTTTCTGCTCTAGCCATTGTTTCTAGTGATGGAGTAGCACTTCCTAAAACCACTGAACAATTATGATATTTACTTCTAATAATCGCTATATCTCTAGCATGATATCTAGGACTAGGATCACTTTGTTTATAGGAATCACTATGTTCTTCATCTATTATTATTACTCCTATATCTTTTAAAGGTGCAAAAATAGCACTTCTTGCTCCTATTACTATAGAAGCTTCTCCTCTACATATTCTTCTCCATTCATCATACTTTTCTCCATCATTTAATCCTGAATGAATTGCTGCTATTTTATTTCCAAAACGCCTAGTAAATCTTTCCACCATCTGTGGAGTAAGACTAATTTCTGGAACTAATACAATACTACTTTTACCCTTTTTTAAATAATAATCTATTATTTCCATATATACTTCTGTTTTTCCACTACCAGTAACTCCATATAATAAATAAGTTTGTTTAGCTCCATTTGTTACAGTAGATACTGCTAATGACTGTTCATCAGTAAGTATCTTTTTTTCAACAACATTATTATTATAAGATAATCGATATGCTTCCTTCTTTTTTTCAATTAAAAATCCATTCGTCACAAGAGTCTTTAAACTACTACTAGATATATCCATTAAATCTTTTTTTAAAGATACTTCATGAGTTTTAACATAATCAATTATTTTTTGTTGAGAACTATTAAACTTTAAAGAATCATTATATAAATCTCCTAAAACATAATAAGTTTGATATCTAACCCCTACTTTATTTTTATTCTTAGCTTTTAAAGCTTTAGGTAACATCACTTGATAACAGCTAATTAAAGTAGCTAAGGTCTTTGATTTCATAGTTTTTCCAAGTTCTAACAATTCTTCATTTAATACTATATCAGCATCTACTACGTCTAATATTTCTCTAAGTTCTCTATCAGTATCAGATGATTCCTTAATCTCTAAAACAAATCCCTCCAAAGTCATCCTACCAAAAGGTACTAATACTCTAATACCTATTTTTATATCTTTAATTAAAGTATCTGGTACATTATAATCAAATATTTTATCTACAGCTTTATTAGATATCTCTACTAATACACCAACAACCAAGAAACCACCTCCTAATTTCACTATATATCAAGTAAATAACTATGTCAAATAAGACAATTACAAAAAAAAGAAGCTAAGCTTCCATATTCTTATATTTTTCTAACTCTTCTAAAGATATCTCAGTAATTTTATTTACTACTTTTAAATCTATTCCTTCTTTAATCATAGCTTTAGCATTTTCAATATTCTTAATACGCTCTCCTTCAGCTCTTCCTTCAGCCAAACCTTCTTTTCTAGCTTGAGTTTTAATACTATTTTCTATTTTTAGATTATCTTCTTCAGCACTCATATATTCTCTAAAATCTGGATCTTCATTTACTCTTTCTAATTCAGTCATATATTTTTCAACCATCCTATCTTTTTTTGATAATACTTTTAACTTATCAAGTCCTAAATTCATCATGACAATATATTTGTATTCATCTATTTCTTTTTCATCTTTAGGATACCATAACTTACTATAATAATCCATATTAAACTCATATAAAACTAAATTATTAATATATGGTTTATTATTCTTATTAGTAAACATAAATTTATTTAGATTTTCATCTCTATCATCATAGTATTTTGAACCCTTTAAACCATAGGTAAAATTAATTTGTACAAATAGAATACTCTCATCATATTCATGTCCTTTTCTTACTTCATGAGAATATGTATCAAATAAATAGGCTGCATTTCTTGGTCTTAAGTAATCTTCTGTTTGATAATTAACTTCTATTTGAATATTTTCTTTTTCTGTTTTTATATGAAGATCAAAATGTTATCTTCTAATATTAATATTATCAACATTCTTTTCTAGATTTAAATACTTTATTTCTTTAATCTTCACATCGAGAATACTTTCAAGTAAAGCAATTAATAAATCTTGATTCTCCTTTTTCATAAATATTTCTTTAAATGTACGATCATACTTACAAGTATATATTTTTTTTGACATAACATCACCCCAAAAAGCTTATAACAAATAAAAAGAAAAATGTAAAACCACACTTTTCTTAAATTCAAGTATTATTCATTCTACTTTTAATTATTTCTCTTAGGAAATTATTAAAATTCAAGTAAAATATTATTTAAATTAATAAAAATAGTAGAAATTTTATTTTAATCAGTCCTCACTTCGTTCGGACCCATACCTATACTTTCACTATTTTGGCGTCATCTTCGGACACAGCCGAAGAGTTCCTTACCCCAAAATAGTTCAGTCGGTATTGTTTCTACTTCTTTCTATTATTTCTTTAGTCCTGTACTTTACACTTCTTTACGATTTTATCTCAATCGGAAAGCTGGCGAAACCCAAAAAGTACGTATAGCAAAGTCGGAAATCCAGCTACCGGCGTAGTTCACAGAGTAGAAATTGCTAGTATTGTAAGAATCAGCCGAACGGAGCCACCAATAAGAATTTGAACCATTTCTTTGTTTAATAGTTCCTGAGTAAGATGATGTTGTGACATTTAATCCTGCATAGTAATCTAATTGTCTTGTTTCTGCTTCCGCACTATCATAAGTTATTACGTTTGAAGTTCCTTCTTTTCCCCATACTTCTTTCGTACTTAATAGATACAATTTATCAGTTGATGTAAAGTTTGTCTCTCCTGAAGTTGAACCATGTCCTGATACTACTGTTGTATCAATTATCGCATTCTTTAAGGCTGTAGGTAAGGCATTATAGATATCACTATTTACATATGTTCTCATAGAACTTGCTGGCCATCCTCCTACATTTG
>CALCBO010000157.1 GCA_937897245.1 uncultured Caryophanales bacterium
GCGGGGGAGGGATAAGCGGGGGCTGCGCCCCCGAGTCCCGCTTTATCTTTACTATAGTTTTGGGGATTAGTATCACACATCGTTCAAGGAGGAATGGAAATGGAAAAGAACACACAAGAAAATCAAAAGACAAAAAAATATTCAAAATAATTGAAGATAATTATATATTAGTACCAATAATTACATTATTAATATCAGTTGGTAGTATATTTTTAAGATTTTGGGTTTAGGAAGTGAATTTATGAAAAAAGCAAAAGTATTATTAATAATTCCAGCATATAATGAAGAAGAAAACATTTTAAATACATATCAAACAATAATTAATTATAATAAAAAACATAATACTAATTATGATGTTATTGTTATTAATGATGGTTCTAGGGATAAAACAAAACAAATATGTCATGATAATAATATTCCTGTTATTGATTTAATTCATAATCTAGGAATTGGTGGAGCTGTTCAAACAGGATATAAATACGCTTATAAATATGATTATGATATCGCTGTACAATATGATGGTGATGGGCAACATGATGTTAGCTATGTTAAAAATATCATAGATCCAATCATCAATAATAAAGCAGATATGGTAATAGGTTCTAGATTTGTTGAAAAAGATACTGAAGGATTTAAATCTTCTTCATCTAGAAGATTAGGTATAAATATAATATCTAAATTTATGAAATTTACTACTGGTAAAAAAATCCATGATACAACCTCAGGTTTTAGAGCAGTATCCAAAGATATTATATATGACTTTTCACTTTCATATCCTAAAGAATATCCAGAACCAGTCACAACAGCCGAAGTCTTAAAAAAGAAGTATAATGTAGAGGAAGTATCAGTTAGAATGAAAGAAAGAGCTGGTGGAGTTTCTTCTATTAGAGCCTGGAAAAGTATTTATTACATGATAAATGTATGTTTATCACTATTAGTAATAAAATTTAGGAGGTATAAAAAATGTCAGAGAGTTTAATAATTACCTTAGTAGTAGTCTCAATTAGTTTATTTATCATAATAACTTATGTTCTAATCAAGGGAAGAATACCAGAAAAGTATTCAATTCTTTGGTATTTTTTCGCAACCTTGATACTATTAACTTCACTATTCCCAACACTGTTTACACGTATTTCAGATTTATTGGGATTTGAAGTAATGTCTAATTTAATAATAGGTATTCTAATAGGAGGACTATTATTACTCACAATGGCTTTAACTGTAATAATAGCTGGTCAAAATAAAAAAACGACCTTATTGATTCAAGAATTATCTATTATGAAACACGAAATTGATAAATTAAATACCAAAAAATAATAATAGAATAGGAGTAACAAATGAAATATATATTAACTATTATCTATTTAATTTGCACCACAGGTGGAATGACTTTTATGAAACTAGGAGGAGATTCACTTGTATTGTCATTTAAAAATGGAATAACTTTTAAAATAGGTTTTGTTACCTTTTTAGGTTTCTTTCTCTATTTAGTAAGTTTCCTATTATGGCAAAGAATGCTTATTAAATATGATTTATCAATAATGGTTCCATTAGTAACTGGAATAGTTCAAGTACTAGTATTAGTTATAAGCCATTTTGTATTTAAAGAAACAATTAGTTTAGTATCTTTAATAGGTATTATCTTAATAATTGTTGGTATTGTAGTCTTAGCTTTTGGTAGTAAATAAACCAGTATAATGAGTACTGGTTTTTACTTATTATGTTAAAAAAACGTAAAATAAAGCTAAAATAAACTAACTTCTATAACAAATTGATTAATCTATGATATGATATTACAAGGAAATAAATTAGTTTCTCTCAATTGAATAGGACGTGATAATATGAAAATGAAGATTACTATATCTTTAGCTTTAATAGCTATAATAGCTACTGGAGTTGCAACATATCTAGTATTTAATAATAATCATAATTATACTAGTAAAAAAATAGTTGTAAAAAAAGAATTAAAAAAAGCTAAAAACACAGTAGATATAACTAATGAAAATATAGTCTTTTTAGGCGACTCAATTACAGAAATATATCCAATAAGTGATATTTTTGGAGATCTCCCAATTGTTAAGAGTGGAGTATCAGGTTATAAAACTACTGATATCTTAGATAGAATGGATTCTATGGTATATCGTTATAATCCAACTAGAGTCTTTATTTTAATAGGTACTAACGATTATTTAAATGATAAACCAAATACTAATGAAGAAATAATTACTAATATAAAGAAGATAATTACAAATATTAAAAATAATCGTCAAAAAGCAAAAATATACTTAGAATCAGTATATCCTGTGAATCGCAATATGAATAAAGAAATGGTTGCGAATAGAGACAATCAAACAATTATGGCATTAAATGAACAATTAAAGAATTATTGTAATTCTAATGATGTAACTTACATTAATACTTATTCAGAATTAATAGATGAAGATGGTAATTTTGCTAAAAAGTATACCTATGATGGATTACATCCAAGTACTTTAGGATATGCTAAAATTAGTACTATTTTAACTCAATATCTTTATGATCTTAATAAAAAATAATGGAAAAGTGCATTATGAATAACAATAAAATAAACCAAATAATAAGTAGTAAATTATTAACTCAAATTATAAGATTCATTATTGTTGGCGGTTGTGCAACTATAATAGATTTTATAATTTTTTTCACTATGCATTCAATTCTATCTATTGATATTATAATATCTAATATTACATCTTTTATTGGAGGTCTATTATTTAATTATTTTATTAGTATTACTTGGGTATTTAATACTAATAAAGATAATAATAAAAAAAATCAGTTTATTCTATTCACCATATTTAGTATTATAGGTTTAATAATAAATACTCTAATAGTATATATATGTTCTAATATCATAAATATATATCCAATGATTAGTAAAGTATATGCTACTGGAATAGTTATGATTTTTAATTTCATTACTAGAAAACTTTTTTTAGAGAAAAGATATAATTAATCAATAGACAACTACATAAAAATCTAGTACAATAAAACTAGGAAAAACAGGAGGGTATATTATGAAAAAATGTGTTATTATAATGAACCCTGAAAGTGGTAAGAAAAAGAAGATTAATACTTACCAAGACTTTTATGATATTTTAAGAAAATATGGTTATGATACTGAAATAATATTTACTAAAGCTAAAAAAGATGCTGAAAAAATAGTTCAAGCACTAGATAAAAGTATTGATTTAGTATTAAGTGCTGGCGGAGATGGAACTTTAAATGAAATCGTAACTGGAAATCTTAAAAGAAAGCATAAACTAACTATTGCTCCATTACCTTTAGGAAGTACTAATGATGTTGGGAATATGTATGGATTAGATAAAAGTGTTTATACAAATTTGGAAAATATTCTACGAGGAAAAACAAAGAAAGTAGATATTTGTCGAATGAATAATAATCCCTTTGTATATGTAGCTTGCTTAGGAGATTATATTGATTTAGCTTATGCTACTCCAAGAGAATGGAAAAAGAAATTTGGTAGAATTGCCTACCTATTATTTGGTATTAAAAAATTACGTCAAAAACTACAGAGTTATCATATAAAATATAAAGTAAATGGTCAAGAATTAGAAGGTGATTATTCGTTTATATTTATTTCTAATTCTTCTAGAATTGCTGGTCAACCAGATGTATATTATGATGTTAAGTTAGATGATAATATGTTTGAGGTTGCATTTGCTAAAGTAAAAACAAAAAAAGATATGTTAAAAATGTTTGTATTAATTAATACTGTGGATGTTAAAGATATACCTGATGTTACATATTATCAAACTAATGATTTAGAAATTGAGTTTACCCATAAACCAAAAACATCATGGTGCTTAGATGGTGAAGAATACAAAGCTAATACTCTAAAATATCATTTTACAGTAGAACAAAGTATGAAAATGCTAGTACCTAAAGAAAATATTAAAAAATTATTTGAAGAATAAACAGTAAAGTTGTTAAAGACAACTTTTTTCTTAGTATAATTTATGATATGATGATAGAAAGTAGAGGATTATATTATGGAAGAAAAAGAGAATAAAAGAAAAGAAAAAAGACTAGTCATAAAAACATTTATCTGTCTAATATATTTAATTGTTATGACAGTATTATTTGTCTGCTCCTATAAACTATTTCAAGAAAAAAATAAAATCATTCCTTGGAGTGAAGTAGAAAGTGTAAATAGTTATACGTATATTGATATTTCTAAAATGTCTGGGAAATTTGCTTATTATAAAGAAAATAATGTAGGTATTCATTTTGTAATAGAAGAAGAAGATACTGGCTTATGGCATACTTATTTAATTGCTATTGATGAAAATGATATTGGTAAATACCAATCTATTATTGATTATACTTATGAAAGAACCGATAAAAAACCTGATCCAATAAGAGTATACGGTTATCCTGTAATAGTAGATGATAATATGAAAGAAATGGCAATCAAGAATATCGCCAACTTTGTACCAGCTGAAAATGAAATTAAAATTACTAATGATAATTATGAAAAATATTTAACTAATAGTTATCTAGATACTACTCAAGAAGAAAAAGAAGAATTTAGTATACTTTTATTAATATCATTAATGCTATTATTATTTGTTGCTATCTTATTTGTCATGACTATATTTGATAAAGATAAAATAGTTAATAATATAGATGAATCATTAAAAAATAAATGATATAATAATTGAGACATCTGGTAATATGTCAAGATAAAAATTATGGGAGTTTTTAAATAATTTCTT
>CALCBO010000158.1 GCA_937897245.1 uncultured Caryophanales bacterium
CAAATGAAACCAAGAAAGTAGTTGATTTAATTCTTAAAGCATATATTGTAATTTGTATAACAAAAAGATTTGTAACAGGTTAGAAAATATATGCTTTTTTATTTTTGATAAAAGATATCTATTGGTACTAGTGGTAATCTTTTTTGAAGTGGCCTACTATAGTGTAAAAATTATAGAAAAGGAGTAGGACAAGTAGTGATATGAAAGATTATCAAAAACTTGACAAATAATAGAATTAATTAATGGATATATGATTATAATTATATTAAGATATGAAAGGTAAAAGAATGATAAAAATATAGTTTGTTAACAACTTGTTAACTACTTTACAAACTTTCATGTTAGTTGACAAACTCTAATGATTACTTGACAAAAAAATACTTAATTTATGATTTAGTTGACAAACCTTTGAGTTTAATGTTAAATATGTTATATAGGAGGTGCTTTGTATGCAAAAAGAGGTATTAGAGAGTTTAGTTGTTGAAATAACAAAACAAAAAACCGAAAAACAAAATATCGAATTAAAATCGGCCCATAAAGGATGCCCTACCAGATTGTATGATACTTTGTCATCTTTTTCTAATCAGGATGATGGTGGAATTATTATTTTTGGGATAGATGAGAGTAATGATTATGAAGTAGTAGGTGTATATGATGCACAAGATTTACAAAAGAAAGTTACTGAACAATGTAAACAAATGCAGCCTTTAGTTAGAGCATTATTTACTGTTGCTGAAATAGATGGAAAACTAGTTGTTTCTGCTGAAATACCATCTGTTGATATTTCTGAAAGACCTGTATTTTATAAGGGTGTAGGTAGAGTTAAAGGATCATATGTAAGAGTCGGTGATTCTGATGAGCCTATGACAGAATATGAAGTCTATAGTTATGATGCTTTTAGAAAAAGAATTAGAGATGATATTAGAGTAGTAGAAAATGCTAAATTACGTTTATTTAATCTTGAGACATTAGAAGGATATTTGGAATCTGTAAAAAAGGAAAGAAAGAATTTATCCAATAATGTGTCGGATGATGATATATTAGAATTAATGGCAGTAACTAAAGATGGTATACCGACTATAGCGGGAGTTTTAACGTTTTCAAAATACCCACAAGCATATTTTCCTCAGTTATGTATAACTGCAGTTGTGGTACCTGGTACTGAAATTGGCGAATTAGGAGATGATGGAGAACGATTCATTGATAATGAAAGAATAACAGGTTCAATATCAGAAATGCTTAATGATGCTGTTGATTTTGTAAGAAGAAATAGTAGAACAAAAACAATTATCAATAGAGCTGGACAAAGAATAGATAAACCGGAATATCCTTTAATTGCTGTTCGTGAAGCTATTCTTAATGCTTTGGTTCATCGAGACTATAGCATACATACAGAAAATATTCCTATCCGAATAGAGATGTATCGTGATCGAATGGTTATTGCAAGTAGTGGAGGGTTATATGGCAAAATTACAATAGATTCTTTAGGTAAAGTAAGACCAGAAACGAGAAATGCAGCACTAGCAAACATGTTAGAACTATTGGATGTTACTGAGAATAGATATTCTGGTATTCCAACAATTCGCAAAGCGTTTCAAGAAGCTAATTTACCTGCACCTATATTTAATGTGTATCATGGTGAATTTACTGTAACATTTAAGAATAATATCTATAAATCAGAAACTACAAATATTAATAAGGATATAGTTGAGTTTTGTAAAATACCTAGAACAAGGGCTGAATTAATAGAGTTTACTGGATTTAGCAGACAATATACTATGTCTGCAATAATTCAACCATTGATTGATGAAGGTAAATTAAAATTAACGATTCCTAATAAGCCTAAAAGTTCTAAACAACAATATGTGAAAGCATGAGAAATTTTCAATATTTAAAATGGTGCCAAAAAAGTATCAAATTTATAAAAGAGTGAATCTATAGAACTATTTTGATTTTAAAAAGTATTGATATTATCGCTGTTTTATAGAATTCAAATATTTTAATCAACATCTGGTCTTATTCCCACAGATGAAACCAAGAAAATAATTTTACGAAAAGTAGAGTTCTGAAAAGTTTACGATGGATTTGCTACAAAACACTAATTATAAACCCTCTCGATATAAAATTGAGAGGGTTTTAAATATCACCATTTATAAATAACTTTGAAGAATTAATAGGAAAATGAATAAAAGTATTAAAGATAGAATTCGATGATGAATTCTATCTTTTTCTGGTGAATTATGACATAATAAAGATAGAAATAATTATGGGGAAGAAAGAATGAAAGTAAGAAAAAGAAATGATAATACTTTAAAAGCAAATAAAATATTTACTGATAGAGAAGAACCAAGAGCAGCATTTTGGAAAAATTATAACCTTCTCAAAGATAATCTAACTAATGATGCAGATATAAAAGTACTGACATACTATGGTATAGGAGGTATTGGTAAAAGTAGTTTACTTAAAAAGATAATATCAGAACTAGAAGAAAAGATCAAAGAACCAAGATATGTCTATTATGATTTTGAGATGAATCAAGAAAGTAGATTAACTTTACAAAGCTTAAGAAATCAATTATCAGAAAGATATCACTTTAAGTTTCCGTTATTTGATATTGGAAATTATGTTTATGCGAAAAATATGGGAGAAAAACCTGATAGCATAGAAATCAAATCAATGATGAAAAATAG
>CALCBO010000159.1 GCA_937897245.1 uncultured Caryophanales bacterium
GACTAATACTTTGAATAGTCATATGCTTTAAGATATCTTTTTTATTAGCAGCACTAGTCGCCATAGCCGCAACACCACTTCCTGCTAATGTGACTTTAGATGTTGAACAGAATTCAAATACCATATCTTCATTACCAGCTTCTTTGCAGGCTTTTAGAATCTCTAATACATGATCTTGTTTATCTTCATATAAATGATGAACGATATAAGCATTATCCCAGAACAATCTAAAATCTTTAGCTGCTGGTTTCAATGCTGCAAATCGTTTTACAACTTCATCACTATACGTAATACCACTAGGATTAGAATATTGTGGTACACACCAGATTCCTTTTACAGAATCGTCATTATTAACATAATGCTCTACCATGTCCATATCAGGACCATCCTCATTTAAAGGAATATTAATCATTTCAATACCGAAATGTTCAGTAATCGCAAAATGTCTATCATACCCTGGAACAGGACATAAAAATTTAACTTTATCTAGTTTACACCAAGGAGTATTTCCTAAAAACCCATGAGTGTATCCTCTACTCACGGTATCAAACATGATAGTTAAACTTGAATTTCCATAAACAATTATATTTTCTTTATTAACAGATAAGATATCTGCAAACAATTGTTTAGCTTCATCAATACCATCTAAAATACCATAATTACAATATTCAATTTTATTTTTAAAATCATATTGACTATTTAAAACATCTAATATATTCAAAGAAACTCCTATTTGAGATAAATCCGGTTTACCTCTAGCCATATTCAATGTTAATCCTTGCGCCTTGATTTCTTCATATTGTTTCATTAAATCATTATGCAATGAAACCAATTCTTCTCTCGTTAAATCTTTATACTGCATCTTTATCACCTCATAAATAATTTTATAACATATTGCAAATGTAGTCAATATCATAATAGATACAAAATATTTTTAAAATTTTATGCAGGTTTTGTCTAATTATTTTTAATGAATAACTCTTTTAATTTCATATACACCTTGTATTTTATTAAGATTATCTATTGTTATCTGTAGCACTTCTGCATTTTCTACTGAAAGCTTCATCTTAATATTAGCATCAATATCATCAATACCAGCATTTATATTCAAAATATTAACTTTTACCTGAGAAATAACAGTCATAATATCATTTAATAAATTAGGCCTATCCAAACCAATAATTTCAATATCAACTTCAAATTTCTTTTCCATGATATTTGTATAGTCCCAATAAACATCAATAATCCTTCCTTTATCAACATCTTTAATATTAGGACAATCTGCACGATGAACTTTGATCCCTTGTCCTTTAGATACAAAACCAACAATTTTATCACCAGGGATAGGATTACAACACTTAGAAATTTGTGTTTTTAAACCATTCATTCCATTAACAGTAATACCAATGCTTCCTCTTTTTTGCTGATTTAAAGCATTATTATTTTTTTTCAACATCTTTGATAAATTATCAAAGAAACCAGTTTTACTAGGACATACTTTTTCAAGTAAGGTTGTAGCAGTTGCTTGTTTTTTACCAATAACCAATAACAAATCATCAAAGTTTCTTGCTCCAAAAGAACCAAAATAAGAACTATAAGTTTCAGGATTTAAATATTTCTTTTCATCTAAATCTCTTCTTTTAATTTCTTCTTTTAGTAATTTTCTGCCTTCCTCAATAAAAGCTTTTTGATTTTCAGCATCTCTTTTGGAAATAAACTGTCTAATTTTATTTCTAGCACCTGCTGTTCTTACAATCTTCAACCAGTCTTCACTTGGTCCAGCCGAATTCTTATTTGTTTTAATTTCACAAATATCACCAGTTTTCAATTTTGTATTGATTGGTACCATAACATTATTAATGATAGCACCAACCATATGATGTCCAACCTCCGTATGAATACGATATGCAAAATCTATAGGTGTAGAACCATTAGGTAATTCTACAATCTTACCTTGAGGCGTTAAAACATATACGTTAGCTTCAAAAATATCACGTCTTAAAGTATCATAATATTCTTTTGCATCACCATCTTTAACTTCATCACTTAAAGTAATAAAATCACCTAACCATTGAAGCTTACTGACAATATCTTTTTGTTCTTCTTTACTAGAATAAGATTTTCCTTCTTTATAACGCCAATGAGAAGCTATACCTCTCTCTGCTAATTCATCCATTTCTTCTGTACGAATCTGAATTTCAAATATATGTCCATCTTCACCTATAACAGCGGTATGTAAAGATTGATACATATTTGGTTTAGGCATAGCAATATAATCTTTAAAACGACCAGGCAATGGTCTAAATTGATCATGAATAACACCTAAAACTTCATAACATTTCATTTTATTATTCACAATAATTCTTAAAGCATTTAAATCATATAATTCATCAAATCTTTTATGTTTGATAACCATTTTCTTATAAATACTATAAATATGTTTTGCTCTTCCTTTAATTCTATAATCTATATGATTATCATCTAACAATTTTCTAACAGAAAGCATCATTTTATCTACAGATGCTTTTCTTTCACTTCTTTTTATTTCTAATAAATCTGCGATTTCCTTATAAGCAGCAGGATCCAAATAAAATAAACATAAATCTTCTAATTCTATACGAATATCATTAATCCCTAAACGATGAGCTATTGGTGCATAAACTTCTAAAGTTTCTCTAGAAATACGTTGTTGCTTATCAGGACGCATAAATTCTAATGTTCTCATATTATGAAGGCGATCTGCTAACTTAATAAGAATAACTCGGATATCCTTAGCCATAGCAATATAAATTTTACGATGATTTTCAGCATATACATCAGCTTATGATATGTGATCACATCTACCCCGTCAAACTCCGTTCTATTCCTCATGCCTACCTTAGTCAGTTCCTCCTTCAGATGTCCCTGTCCGGTTTCTTCAACCAGCTCACCTTTGAACTGCGTGTTGATTGCAACACGGCTGCTGACATAGAGAATTTGATAATTTCGTTCTCTGGCCCACGGAACGACACCGTGGATCATTCCGTAGGTCTTACCGTAGCCGGTCTGAACAGAAATCAGTGCTGTACCGGCCACTTTGTCAGCTTCGAACTCGTCCAAAATTTTTGTTATTTCTTTGACAAGGTTCGCCCCTCTGGGGACAGTGATCTTTTCGGGCACAACTTTGTAAGGCCCTCGTACTATAACTTTCATATCCTGCAGGTCTCTCATATTGGATTACTCCTTTATTAGTTATTTACTCGAATTGAGTTGTCTGGAGTATATCATACTTTTCATAAGAGCATATATGACGAAAAAAGGAATGCCCCCAGACAGGGAGCACTCCTTGCGATATATCCTGTTATCGGAAGCCGTAATCCTTTTCAATAGCCCGAACCGTAAACCTCATGGATGAAACGATATTCTTGCTGAAGCCATCAGTTTCATGGATGCCCGCTTGCCGGAGCATTTCTTCCACGACATCATAG
>CALCBO010000160.1 GCA_937897245.1 uncultured Caryophanales bacterium
GATTGCGATATTCATTATATCTTTTTCTTTAAGTTTTGTTATAATCTGTAGACCATTTTATTATCTTCATATAGATTTATTAAATATTACAGAAAATACAAATTATACTAAAGAAGAAATAAAAGAAGCTTATGATGATATTATTGATTACACAACCCTAAATAAAAAATTCTCTACAGGAAAATTAAAATATTCTAAAGAAGGATATAATCACTTTAAAGATTGTAGAATATTATTTACTCTAAACTTTATTCTTTTAGGAATATCTAGTATAGTACTAATTATTAAAAAGAAATTCTTTAATAAACTTAAACTTCAGAAGCATAATCTAGAATATTGGAGTAGCTTATTAATTATTACCATATTTAGCTTTATCTTTATAACAACTTTAATAAATGGTTTTGAAAAGAGTTTTGAAAAATTCCATCATATTTTCTTTCATGGAAAAGATAATTGGTTATTTGATCCTACTAAAGATGAAATAATAAGAATCTTACCCCAACAATATTTCTTAAATTGCGCTCTTTTAATATTAATTATAATTAGTATTATTTCCATTAGTATTATCATCAGAGAAAAAATTAAAACAAATAAAAGGAGTCAATATGAATAAGTTTAAAACTATCATAAAAAATATAATTCTTATAGCTTGTATTATAGGTATAATCTATTCTTCATACCATATCATAACTTGGTTTTTTTCTGTAAATGAAAATAATCATATCCAACAAAAAAATAAAAAAAGTATAACTAAAGTAGATAAAACAAAAGATGATTATCAAGTGGATTTTAAAAAATTAAAAGAAGAAAATCCTGATACTGTTGCTTATCTAAAAGTAAATAATACTAATATAGATTATGTTGTGGTAAAAGGAAAAGATAATAACTTTTACTTAAATCATAATTTTCTAAAAAAGAAAAACGTCGCAGGTTGGATATTCGCTGATTATCGTAATAGTTTTACAGGAAATGATAAAAATATTATTATCTATGGACATAATATGAAAGATGGCTCAATGTTTGATAGTTTAAAAAAAGTAATAACTAAAGAATGGTATCAAAATCCTAATAATCAAATAATACCACTAATTACCGAGAATAATACTTATAAATATCAAGTGTTCTCAACATACTCAATTAAACCAGAAGACTATTATATAACTACTGATTTTACTAGTGATAAAGACTACTTAGCTTTTATAAATAAATTGAAATCTAGATCAGTCTATGATTATCAAGTAAATCTTGAAGATACTAAACAAATATTAACTTTATCAAGTTGTCTTACAGATGGTAGTAAAAGGGTTGTGCTACATGCAAAATTAATAGAAAACTAAAATTTCAACAAATTATATAGAAATGTACTAAAAAATATGATACGATAATAAAGTCGGTTAAAGGTGGTGGGGACATTGAATAACGACTTAGCGAATACTGTTCGTAGTAGAGTAGATATCGTTGAAATTATTGGAGAGAGAATACCCTTAGTGGCTAGAGGAAAGAACTATTTTGGAGTATGTCCATTCCATGATGATTCAAACCCTTCAATGTGTGTCTCTAGAGAAAAACAAATATATACTTGTTTTTCTTGTCATGCCACCGGAAATGTCTATACTTTTTTAATGAATTATGAGCACATTGATTTTAAAAGTGCTTTAAAATACTTAGGCGATAGAGTAGGTGTTGATACTGGAAATATTAAACTTACTAATAAAAGCACAAAGTATGATAAACTATATGAAGTTTACAACTTATCTTTAAAATACTATCAAAATAATCTAAATAGTAGTAGTGGAAAGGTTGCTAAAAAATACCTTTATGAAAGAAAAATAGATGAAAAATTAATTAAAGAATTTGAAATAGGGTTATCATTAGATACTAGAGATGACTTAGTCAAACTATTAGCTAGTAAAAACTATGATTTAGTTACTTTAAATAGAATAGGACTAGCTAGTGATAATCATGATATTTATAATGATAGAATAATGTTCCCACTATATGATACCTATGGCAAAGTAGTAGGCTTTAGCGGAAGAATCTATAAAGATAATGGTCAAAATAAATATTTAAATACTAAGGAAACTGATATTTTTAAAAAAGGTGAATTGTTATATCATTATCATATAGCTAGGAAAGAATGCCGAGAAAAGAAATCAGTCATCGTCATGGAAGGATTCATGGATGTTATTAGAGCTAGTTCGATTGGTATAAAAAATACAGTGGCTTTAATGGGAACAGCCCTAACCAAAGAACAAATTAATTTATTAAGAAGATTATCCCCAAACATTATATTATGTTTAGATGGCGATGATCCAGGACAAAAAGCTACTTTAAATATTGGGAATCATCTTCAAGAATCAGGAATTGAAGTAAGAGTAGTAACTCTTCCTAATCCCGATGATCCTGATACTTATATTTTAAACAATGGAAAAGAACGTTTTATTGGATTGGTTGAAGCTGCGATAAACTTTTCTGATTTTAAAATGCAAAAGCTAAAAGAGAACGTTGATTTTAGGTCAGATGAAGAAAAAGCTGCTTATATAAATCAAGTAATTACAGAAACTGCTAAAATTCCAGATGAAATTCATCGTGAAGTTATTTTAAAAAGACTTGCAAAAGAGTACGATATAGGTTATAATACTTTGGAAATGCGTATGAATAGCCTCATAAAGAACCAAAAAAAGAAAGAGGTTGTAATACCAGAAAAAAAAGTTCTAAAAAAGGATAAGTATACAAAAGCTTTTGAACAAATAATTTACTTTATGTTGAATAATGATTGGGTTATAACTCAAGTAGAAAGAGAAAGACTAATATTTCCAAATGAAGTAATGCGAACAATTTGTAATGAAATAATATATTATTATCATAACTATGGAAATATTAATGTAGCGGATTTTTATACTTATGTTCAAGATAAAGAAAATATTTATAATTTTTTAAATCAAGTTTTAGCTGGAAATTATCTGGAGACTACTGACAAAGACGAGTTATTTCTCTATTTCCAAGTAGCCAAAGAATATAGTAAAAAAAGTGAAATAAAGAGACTCACAAATGCGATGAAAAAAGAAGTGGATCCAATAGAACAAGCTAAAATTGTTGAAAGAATTAGAAAGCTGAGGTTAGGAGATAATTAGTATGGTTGAAGAAATTAAGACTCTCGAAGAAAGACAAAACAAACTACTCACATTAGGAAAAAAACAAGGATATATCACTTATGAACAACTTGCAGAACAATTAAAAGGTTTAGATGTAGATAGTGACACCTTAGATTCACTATACAATTTCTTAGTAGAATCTAATATTGAAATTGTATCAGAAGATGGTTCAGATGATGCTGCTGGTGAAGAAATAACTGCTGACATGTCAGTTGAAAATTTAACTCTTTCTAAAGATGTTAAAATTAATGACCCTGTTAGAATGTACTTAAAGGAAATCGGAAAGGTGCCACTTTTAAGTGCAGATGAAGAAGTTACCGAGAAAGAAGCCGATACAGTTAAAAACTTTGTGAATGCACTTCTCAATGTAAATGAGTTGGCACTTATGGAGCAAACTGCGGTGTTCCAGAAGAATAACCAGTTTGCAAAGCGTGTTTTA
>CALCBO010000161.1 GCA_937897245.1 uncultured Caryophanales bacterium
AGTAATTACATCCACCATTTTTTTCAAGCACATGTTTAATTAATGATGAAGTAGATGTTTTACCATGAGTACCACTAACTCCAATAGATGTAAATTGATCTATTACCATTCCCATTAATTCATTATACTTAACTATCTTTAAACCTAATTTCTTAACTCTTTGAATTTCTGGATGTTCTGGACTAAAAGCTACACTATAAGTCACTATAGTATCTGAATCAATTGAATGTTCTCCATCATAATATATAGGAATACTTCTCTCTTCTAATCCAGCTTGCGTAAATTTATATCCTTTAGCGTCATCATAACCAGATACTTCATTTCCTAAATCATGAAGTATTTGAGCAAGAGTAGACATTCCAGTTCCTTTAATACCTATACAATAATATTTCACATTAATCACTTCCCTATCTAATTTCATTATAATATAATCTATTCAATTCGTAAACAAAATATCTTATTTTTTAGAATAAATACAACCACAATAATCTTGTCTATATAAATTATATTCACGAGATAATTCAATACTTCTTTTATAACCATTTTTCTTTTTAAAATCTGAATATAAATAAGTAGTATCAAATTCTTTATTTAATTCTTCCCCTATTTCATTAATCCATTTAGCATTTTTATGTGGAGATAAAGTTAATGTAGTAGTAAATAATGAAAAACCTAATTTTTCGGCAATCCTAGCAGTCTCTTTTAATCTTAATTCATAACATTTAAAACAACGACTTCCTCTTTCTGGTTCTAATTCTAATCCCTTAGCCATATCAAAGAATAAATTAGGTTCATACTTACCTTCAATTAAAGAAATAGGATAATCACACTTTAATATAGATATTAACTTTCTAATCTCTTCAATTCTTTTCTTATATTCCTCAAAATCTGTAATATTAGGATTATAATAAAAGATACTTATTTCAAAATAATTAGCTAATCTTTCTAAAACAGCTGATGAACAAGGAGCACAACAAGCATGTAATAATAATTTAGTACCCTTAGGATAATTATTCATTTGTTCACTCATTAATAAATCATAATTCATAATACCACCAACGTAGCTAATTATATCATATTTTATAAGTATTTTAAATATAATAAAGTATGAATAAAATACTAATATCATTTATCATAACTTTTATAGCTGGAATATCTACTGTACTTGGAATAATACCAACTTTTTTTAAATCTAAAAACCAAGATAATATTATAAACTTTTCTCTATCTTTCTCTACTGGTATTATGCTTACAATATCTTTATTTTCATTAATTAAAGAATCACTAAATTACTTAAAAATGATAAATCCTTTTACTATTCTATTAGAATTAATATTTATAAATATTGGTATTATTATCTCAACTTATATTGATAAAAGACTATCTAATAGAATTAATAATAAACTCTTAAAAGTAGGACTAGTAGGCTTAATAAGTATTATTATCCATAATATACCTGAAGGTATAATTACTTTTATTACTACCTCTAATAATCTTAAAATAGGTATTCCCATAGCTCTATCTATTACTTTTCATAATATTCCTGAAGGAATAAGTATAGCTATCCCTATTTATTATTCAACTAATAGTCATAAAAAGACTTTTATTTATACTTTTATATCTGGCTTCTCAGAGTTTATTGGAGCTTTATTAGCTTATCTATTTCTTTCTAATATTATAAATGACTTTATCTTAGCCTTAATCTTAGGTATTACTGGGGGTATTATGATCTATATCTCTTTAGCTGAATTATTACCTACTTCTCTAAAATATAATAATTATAAAATAACCATAATTGGTATAATTCTAGGAATATTTATAATGTTAATTACAATTTAAAAAGAAAGAACAATTACGATTCTTTCTTTTCTTTAATCTTAGCTTTTTCTTCTTCTTCTAATTGTTTATAATCTACTTTACTATATAAAGTCTTAGGAAAACTCTTTCTTATTTCAAACTCTTTTGGTACTGAAAATACTGATAGTTGTTCTTTACATAATTCTTTTAATTCTTTTTTTAGTCTATTACTATCATGATAACCATCATTTAGGATTAAAAAGGCTTTAGGAACATGCATTTTATATGGATGTGGTATTCCTATTACACATGCTTTAGATACTGCTTCATGTGACTCTAATACTTTCTCTACCATACTAGGATATACATTAAAGCCTGATACAATAATCATTCTTTTTAATCTCTGAGTATAGAATACTATACCATTAGAAGCAATATAACCTATATCCCCAGTATGTAACCATATCTCTCCATCTTTATGTTTTCTTAATATTTTATCTGTCTCCTCTGGATTATTCAAATACCCTTGCATAATAGTAGGACCTTGGACACATATTTCTCCTTCTTCACCTAATTCTAATTCTTCTCCAGTCTCTGGATTACATATTTGATAAGTATTACCTACCATTGGTATTCCAATACTTCCTGGTTCATTAGTACCTGGAAAAGTATATGCAGTAGCCGCTACTGATTCAGTCATTCCATAACCTTTCGCAATATTAACATGAGCTCCATGTTTATGTAAAAACTCATTTATTTTCATCTCTTGTGGTATAGATAAATAGTCTCCTCCACTCACAATATATTTTAATTGAGACATATCAACATCATCAAATTTTTTATTAGACATCATTCCTTCCCATAAAGTAGGAACTCCTAATATAACATGTGGTCTATCATTCTTCCAAATCTTATAAAATCTATTCGCATCATATTCTGGCATTAAAATAGTTTCAACTTTCAAACATAAAGGAGTATGCACACAAACACCTAATCCAAAACCATGAAATATAGGTAAAATAGTCACAATCTTATCTTTAGGTCTAACATCAATAACATTAACTGCTGATTGTTGAGCTAAAGCATTAAAACTATAATTAGAAATCATTATACCTTTAGGAGAACCAGTAGTACCCCCACTATGAAGTATAACAGCTGTATCATCTTTCTTAACTACAGCTTTAAAATCTTTATTATAAGTAACTCCTCTCAACAAAAAGTCCTTCCAACTCATATAATCTCTATCTCTAAATTTAGGTCTTTTTAATTTAATACTTCTAGTTAAAGTATAACCAATTGTTAATCCAATAGGCATACTATTCTTAGGAGATACTAAAATAGTTTTATAAACTAAAGTATCTTCTAAAACATCTTTATAATTAGCGTAATCAAAATCAACTAAAAATAAAAATCTACTCTTATTTTCTTTTAAATAAAACTTTATTTGTTCAGGACTACTTAATGGATGAACCATATCCGCAATAGCCCCTATCTTATTAGCGGCATAAAAAGCTACTAATGCTTCTGGCATATTAGGAAGACAAATAGTTACTATATCTCCTTCTTTTACTCCAAAACTTCTAAGAGCCCTAGCACAAACATTAATATTATCAAAAAATTCATTATAACTAATTCGATGTTCAAAATAATTAAAAGCAATAAAGTCTTTATCTTCTCCAACTGAATCTATCATAAAATCATAAATAGATTTATCAGTAAACTTAATACTTCTCTCTTCTCTAGAATAATAGTCTAACCAAGGTTCATTACGATGTTTACTCTTAAATATTTTAGTTAAAAAATTCTTAATTAATCTCATAATCAGCCCTTCCTTCCTAATACATTTTACTATTATTTCTAAATAATATCAATTATTTAGTCCTTTTCTTTTCTTTAAATAACATTTACCACACATTGGTTTATATAAAACATCAGAAACAGATCCGTCAATTACTACTTTATCTCCCTCTAATTGAAACTCTCCATCAACAAAACGAGCATTAAACTTAGCTTTATGTCCACATTTACAAATAGTAGTTAATTCTTCAAATTCATCAGCTAATTCAAATAATCTTTTACTTCCTTCAAATAAATTACTTTGAAAATCAGTTCTAAGTCCATAACAAATAACTGGTATATCAAGTAACTTAGTAACCATCCATAACTCTTCTACTTGTTTTTTTCTAAGAAATTGTGCTTCATCTACTAATATACATGATATATTATCTTGCCATTCATCATAAAATGGTTCTAAACTCATCTCTGGCCCAAGTAAAATATCGACTTTTCTTTCTAAACCAACTCTTGAAGATAAAGAATCTTCTCCTTTAGTATCAATACTAGATTTTATTACTACAACCTCTTTATCATTCTCATTATAATTATAAGCTACTTGCATCAAAGCAGAACTCTTACCACAATTCATAGCTCCAAAACGAAAATATAACTTTGCCATAAACCCTCCTAATTATTTTAATTAATCAATTAATAATTTAATAATTTCATCCTTACTAAGTTTCTCTTTTTTCTTATATTCTCCAGATAATTCACTCTCATCATCACTTAAAGATAGTTTTAAAAAATTGCCATTATACTTAATAGTATATTTCTTATCAAACATTTCATTTGAAAATAAATTATCTTTCTTCTTAGTTAAAATAATATTAACTCCTTCAATATCAGTATTAAAAACTAATCTAATTTCATCTTCTTTAGTTTGTACTGTATTAATAATCTGTTCATTCTTTTGAAATTCACCATTATATTTATTATCATAATAATTAATATCTCCAACATAGTCTTCATAAATATCATCTGTACTATATAAATCTTTTTTATAAGTACCACTAGCAATATTTTTATTCTTACTTTTTACTTTTACAGATTTATCTAAAAATTCAAAACTATATTCATTTATTTCTACTTTATTACTTTTTATTTCTGAATCTCCATTTCCATAAAATTGATCTTTTTTTAATACTTTATAATAAATCTTATCATTATTATGATATATCTTAATATTAATATTTTTTAATTTATAAATACCAGTATAACCTCCAAAATCAGGATTATTAATATCGTGTCTTTCACTACAACCAACAACCATTAAAGAAATAGTTAAAATAATAACTAATAATATTATTTTCTTCATTTTATACTTATACCCCCATTGTCATAGTCTCAGGTAAAGTACTACCGCCATCTATTACTATTCCTTGTGCAGTAATATAACTTGCTTCATTACTTGCTAGAAAAGCAGCAAGTTCTCCTAATTCTTCTATAGTACCTAATCTCTTCATTGGAATAGCTGATGCAATTCCATCAATTACTGACTCTGGATTAAGAGGAGAAGATTTTTTAGCCATATTATCTACCATTGGTGTATGAATATAACCTGGCATAATAGCATTAACTCTAATATTATCTTCTACTAATTCAGCTGCTAAAGACTTAGTAAACCCTAATATAGCCGCTTTAGTAGTCGCATAAGCTACTTCCCCACTATCCGCAACCATTGGCCCTGTAACACTAGATAAATTGATAATAGATGCATTTCCATTCTTCATATAAGGAAGACAAGCTTTAGTAACATTCCAAGTACCAATAATATTAATATTAAAATGAAAATCTCTTTCTTCATCACTCATATCTTCAAATTTAGCTAACTTGCATACACCAGCATTATTAACTAATATATCAATATGCTGATATTTACTAATTATTTCTTTAATACAATTATTTATACCATCTTTATCTCTTATATCTACTTTATAACCACTAACAGCATCATTATCAAGCTCTTTAACAGTATTAAATACTTCATCATTATAATCTAATATTATAACTTTAGCTCCATATTTTAAAAATACTTTTACTATTCCTAAACCATTTCCCATAGCTCCCCCAGTAACTATAGCTATTTTATCTTTTAATTTCATTTAATCACTACCTTTCTAATTCAGTATATCACATTATATGTTATAATAAAATAAATAAAAGAAAGGAATAATTATTATGAGTGGATTTGGTATATTAATGCTTATTTTTGGTACTTCAGTATTATTAACTGGTATATATATGTATACTAATCATAAATTAGAAATATTAACAATGAGACCAGCTTTTAAAAATTTAACACTAAAGGAATGGCATAATATTGGTAAATGGACAATTATTACTAGTTTATTTATTATCTTAATTGGAATAGTAGGAATAATTTTTAATATAAAATAAAAAAATCTATTTCTTTTTTATTGTTTTCATTTTATCTATACTACAATCCTTACAACGATATTCTGGATTATTATCATCAATTCTATTATAATTACCCCATTCTACTATTCTATATCCTTTAGTTTTCTTATGACAATCATGACATACTACGTTATTCTTTATCTCCCATAAAGGTACATCAGACTTCTTTTGAAATATTAATTTATCTACCCAAAAGAATATTAATCCCCCTATAAAATTAGCTATAATAGTTGCAGTTAAAGTATCCATTTTAGATAATACTTTTAATACTATTGCGAGTATTGGCGTACTTAATTGCCATCTTAATAAATATAAACTATATTTTTTTAATAAATTCATACTATCACCAACTATATTATAGACTCATTCAAAGAAAAAAACTAGATAATTCTAGTATTTTTTTAAAACTAAATCTAAGGAAGTTGCTCTAACTCTTCCTTCTGCTTCTAATCTTTCTTGTTTAGTATTATAAGCTATTCCATTTCTTCTGGAATAATCACCTACCATAGGTTTATCATGATATTCTAACATATACCATTTATCTCTATTTTTATCATATATAAAATCAAAACCACAGATGATTCCAAGTTCTCTTTGACACTCTTGATGAGCATCTAATGATGACTCAATAACATCTTGAAATTGTTCTGAATCAATATGATGTCTATCTAATATTCTTTTATCAAAATCAGAATAACCATTTTCTCCTAATAATATATTCTCTCCTCCAGACACTGTATTAGATACAATTGATGGAGTACTTAAAGGAAATATTTCTCTAAGTAAGAATCCTAATAATGATGTATCATCTACACTCTCACTAGGTTCATTATATTTTAAAGTAGAATATAAAACATCATGAGATGATGAAGTCATAACTCTAACTGTTGTATTAAACTCAGTAGGTGTTTCAATATACTCTTGAACAGTAAAACCACTATTTAAATATTTCTCATAATTAATCTTCATTTTTATATC
>CALCBO010000162.1 GCA_937897245.1 uncultured Caryophanales bacterium
CCAATCACTAATTATTTTCAATATAATAACAATAGCTACCCCTTTAAAAATAAGAGATAATTTCACATTATTCTTAATATTCTTTAAAATATAATAAAATATTAGCCAAACTAAAGAAATATCTACAATTTTTCTTAATAAAACTAATAATTCAGATACAGTAATTAACATCGCGTCATCTCCTTAATATATATTAGTGTAAGAGACAGATATTAATAATCACTAATCACTATCTCCCCACCCCGTACCTACTACAATGATAACATTTTATACATAATTTCACAACCCCCAAAAAAACAAAAAGAGATAATTAATATCTCAATTTAATAATCATGAATCACGAAATCTTTTCTTAACATACTGATTAGAATTACTATAATCCAATATTCTATTTTCTTTAATTTTTGAAACTACACCAAAGTCTATAGACTTATCTTCTTTAGAAGCTCCCAATACTTTTACTACTAATCTATCTCCAATATAATAATTAGGAGAATCATTCATTGATAATAATGTAAAAGTAGTAGGATTATAAACATAATCTCCATCTAAATTATGAATACGTATACGTCCTTCTACCAAATTATCTAATTGTACTTGAATTCCTCTATCACTAATTCCAATAATTGTTCCTACAAATTCTTCACCAACATGACCTTCCATATATTCACTACATTTCATTCGTAATGTCTCATCTTCTAAATGATCAGCAACTCTCTCTGTCTTTGAAGTCTGATTACCAATATCTGGTAACTTAACTTGCCACTTACGTCCATTTTTATGATTTACTGAATCAATACAACATTCTTTTAAAATACGATGAACAGTTAAATCTGGATATCTTCTAATTGGTGAAGTAAAATGACAATAATTATTCTTAGCTAATCCCATATGACCTATATTATTAGGACTATATCTAGCTCTAGACATACAACGTACCATGTTAAATGATAACATATTATGCAAGAACTCACTATTCTTTATATGATGAGTTAAATCTTGCAAAGCAAAAGAATCTTCTACTAACTCATCAGCACCATGCTTTGTATATGGTATATTTAATACTTCTAATAATCTTAAAAACTCTTCTAATCTCTCTTCATTAGGACTACCATGTACTCTATGTAGACAAGGTAAATCTAAATCTTCTAAGTGTTTATCAACACATTCATTAGCTAAAACCATAAATTCTTCTATTAAGTTTTCTCCAACATCTTGTCTTCTAACTGAAAAATCATTTACTTTTCCTTCTTCATCAAAAACAAGTTTTAATTCTGGCCTATCAAATTCAATAGAACCATTCTTTATTCTTTTCTTTCTTAATATTAAAGCTAACTTATTTAACATTCTTAAAGTATCAGCATGCTCTTCATATTCTTCATCAATAACACCATTTTTTAATAAATCATTTACTTTATCATATGTCATTTTTAATCTAGAACGAATTACAGTTAAAGCTAAACGATGATTTACAATATTACCTTTAGGACTAATTTCCATAATACAACTAAAAGCTAATCTTTCTACATCTGGATTTAGAGAACAAATTCCATTAGATAATTTATGTGGTAACATTGGAATAACTCTACCTGCTAAATAATAACTATTACCTCTTTTAAAGGCATCTTTATCTAAAGGAGAACCTTCTACTACATAATTAGAAACATCCGCAATATGTACTCCTACTTCATAATTACCATTTGGTAACTTTCGACAACTTAAAGCATCATCGATATCTTTTGTATCTGCACCATCTATTGTAAATATCTCCCAATCAGTTAAATCTTCTCTACCTATTTTATCAATATCTCTAACTTGTGTAGGAATATCTTTTAACTGTTCTAAAGATTCTTTACTAAAATTAGCATCAACACCTTCTTTAAAAGCTTCCCATAATATATCTTCATCAGGATCATCTTTATGATTAAAAACCCTCTCTATTTCTCCAATATAAAAGTTATCACTACGTTTTTCTTTTAAAGTAACTTGCTTCTCCTTCTAAAGCAATCTGTAAGAATTGTTTTTTCTTATCAATTGGCTTAACAAAATAACTATTACCTACTCTTACTACTTCCCCAGTAATATTATCTAAATGACGACTAATAATCTTTTCAACCTTTGGAGGATTATATTTAGAATTACCAGCATCTATCATTACAAAGTCTCCGTCAATTGCCCCATTACAATTATCTTTACTAATTACATATTTTTCTTCCTTAACAACATGATTACCATTTCTATCTTCATAAGAAATAGTAACAGTTACAAAACCATCTCCTGAACGTCTTCCATGAAATCTTCCAAGACGAAAAGATGTCTTTGAAAATAACAAATAATTACCAGTAGGTGTTAAATATATTTCATGATTATCTATTCCTTTTTTTAATATTTGTTTGACTTCTTCTTTTTCTTCTAGACTCATTTGATAAGATGGCTTTTTTCTTCTTCTAATATTCTCAATTTTTAAATATATACTTTCTAAATCAAGTGGTCTCTTTGCTTTTTTTAATACTTTTTTTACCGTTTCTTTCACCGTTCTTTCCCCCTAACAATAATTAACTTATCATAAATAAGCACAAAAAAAAAGACTTTTTAGTCTCTTTTATAATCTAAATGAGCCATTAATATACCTATATTAACAATTCCAGCTATTCCTACCAAAGTATAAATTGTTCTAGCAAGAAATGATGCTGAACCAAATATAGTAGCTACTAAATCAAATTCAAATAAACCG
>CALCBO010000163.1 GCA_937897245.1 uncultured Caryophanales bacterium
GTGTTCAACCATATAATGAATATGAAAACACAGGAACTGGTTTCAGTTTTACAAATTACAATGCTCATGAAATGATGGATATTATTGATTATGCTTTAAGAGTATATGAAGATAAAGAAGCTTGGGCTGGTTTAGTTGACCGTGCTATGAGTGCTGTTCTTGATTGGGATAAGAGTGCAGATGCTTACTTAAAAGTATTTAACTCATTATTAGATTAGTATTTTAAAGATTGTAATAGCAATATTACAATCTTTTTACATATTTTTTACACATTTTTATGTTTAAATGTTTATAGGTGGTGAAAAGTATGTTTAAGAGAATTTCTTTTGGAATCATAATAGCATTTTTAACTGCTTTTACTTTTTACATGTTTATGGATTTAGTCTGCAAATAATTTTCTTTTTGATAAGTGAAACTTGCTTTATGTAAAGATGTTTAGTAAAATGTGATTAAGGGGTGTTGCTTATGTGGAAGAAAGTTTTTTTTGTTTTTCTTAGTGTATTGCTTTGTGCCTGTCACTCTAAAGAGACTAAGGTTGTATTTGAAACTGAGGGAATTGAATACACTGTAGCAGACAGTGTTTCTTTTTATTATCCTAAAGGTTTTAATATAGATACAAATAGTGAAAATATAGTAAGTGTTAACTTGCTTAGAGATGATGAAGTTTTGAAATATGAAATGATTGTTTATGATACTGATAATGCAGTTGAGGATATGCCACAGCTTTATTTGGGGCAATTAGAAGAAGATGGTGCTATTGAGGCTGATTATTCTTCTGTTGTTTTAGAAAATGAACTTCAATGTTATGAATTTAGTGGTATATATGTTTCAGGAATGAAGTTTAAACATATTGTTTATTTTGGTAGCGGTGCAGCATATACTTATGAATATCAGGCAACTGAAAAATTATATGATAAAAATATTTCAATAATTACTCAGTATTTACGAACATTGACTGTTCATAATGAACAAGTTTCTTGATTAAATAAGATAGATTTGTTATAGTATATATAAATTAGAGATAAGAATGAAGAGAAAGATAATTTATAGAGAGAACTGTCTGGTGGAAATGTTTAATGAAGTTTCTTGGATGCACTTATCTGAGTCTTTTGAAAAGAAAGAACGTAAACTTGCGTTAAAAGTGGAATTAAAGCATATGATAGAGTGGAAGAACACATGGTGTCTTTATCATTTGCTTTTTTATTTAGGGAGGTAAATATGAAAGTTTTTAATACACTTACAAATAAGAAAGAAGATTTTGTACCTATTAAGGAAAATGAAGTAAGTATCTATGTTTGTGGGCCTACTGTTTATAATCACGCTCATATTGGTAATACAAGACCGATGATTGTTTTTGATGTTTTAAGAAGAACTTTTGAATATTTGGGATATAAAGTAACTTTTGTATCTAATTTTACTGATGTTGATGATAAGATCATTAAAGCAGCAAAAGAAGAAGGAATTACTGAAAGAGAACTGACAGATAAATATATTAAAGCATATGAAGATGTAAGAAGGGGATTGAATCTTGGATTTCCAACATATGCGCCAAGAGTTACTGATACTATGGGACCTATTATTGATTTTGTAAAAGAATTAGTAGATGATGGGTATGCATATGAAGTTGATGGAGATGTATATTTTAGAGTTCCTAAAATTAAAGAATATGGAATGTTGTCAGGAATTAAAATTGAGGATTTAATTGCTGGGGCTAGTGAACGTGTAGATGAAACGGATAAGAAAGAAAGTTCTACAGATTTTGCTTTATGGAAAAAGACAAATGAAGGTATTCAATTTGATAGTCCTTGGTCTAAAGGTAGACCTGGTTGGCATACTGAATGTGTTGTTATGATTAATGATATTTTTGAAAATGGTAGAATTGATATTCATGGTGGAGGTCAGGACTTAAAATTCCCTCATCATGAAAATGAGATTGCTCAATCAATGGCTTGTCATCATCATCCAATTGCTAATGTATGGATGCATAATCAAATGATTAATATTGATGGTGAAAAGATGTCTAAATCATTAGGTAATGTTTTATGGGCTAAAGATTTGATTGTAAAATTAGGATGTAATGTTTATAAATGGTTGATGTTATCAACTCATTATCGTAATCCATTAAACTTTACTGACGAAGTCTTAAAGAATGTAAGAAAAGAAGTAGATAAATTTGAAAATATTTTAAAGCAAACTTCATTATATTTACAGGTTAATCATGTGGTAGGAGAAGAATATGTGAAAGAAACTGTTGATGAAATGGTTAATGCTTTGGAAGATGATTTGAATACATCTTTAGCTTTAACTTGTATCTTAGGACAGGTTAAAGTTTTAAATCAGTTGATGAGAACAAGAGATAAAGATAATGAAGCGATTTTAAAGGGATACAATACATTAATAAATATGCTTGATGTGATTGGTTTTGAACATCGTGTAAAAGTATTAAGCGAAGAAGACATTGCCTTATATAAAGAATGGTCATTAGAAAAAGCTAATAAGAACTTTGAAAAAGCTGATGAATTAAGAGCTAAATTAATTGAAAAAGGTATTATTTAAATGAAACCTGAGTTAATTCATCCGCTTGTGTTAGCTTATTTAGGTGATGGAGTGTTTGAGGTTTATGTTCGTGAATATTTAGTGAAAGATTGTCAATTAGCAAAACCTGATTTACTGCAGAAAAAAGCAACTTTTTATGTTAGTGCTAGAGCACAGGCTGGTTTTATGCATAAGGCAATTGAGAATCAATGGTTAAGTGAAGAGGAAATAAGTAAGTTATAATGAACAGGGCTAGGAGTGTATTACTCCTAGTTTTTTTTAAAGTTTATTCTATTTGTAATATTTGTATATTATTTTTAATAAATTTTAAAGAGGTGTCTCTATGAAACATTTATCTTTATTAAGTATCATTATTTCATTATTCTTTTTATTATTTCCATTAAAATCAAATTTTGTTGTTGCAGAAGAGAATCTTTCTCTTAATACTAAGTATTACGTATTAATTGAACCTAAGTCAAAACAAGTAATAGTTCAATCAAATCCACATGAAAAATTATATCCTGCATCAATGACTAAAATGATGGGAATGCTTTTAATTTTAGAAGCGATAGAAGAAGATAGAATAAGTTTTGAAGATCAAGTTACTTGTTCGGAATATGCTTCTAGTATGGGAGGAACTCAAATATTTTTAGAACCAGGAGAAGTAATGTTACTTGAAGACCTTTTTAAATCTGTTGCGATAAATTCGGCTAATGATGCAATTGTTTGTCTAGGTGAACATTTAGAAGGTAGTAATGATAATTTTGTTAAAAAGATGAATAACAGGGCAAAAGAATTAGGGATGAATAACACTAATTTTAAAAACGCCACAGGGTTAGATGATAAAGAACATTATTCGTCTTGCTATGATATGGGAATATTAGCGAGCGAATTATTAAAATATGATGATATAGTATTAAAGTATTCTTCTTTAAAAGAAGATTATGTTAGACAAGATTCTTCATCTCCTTTTTGGCTAGTTAACACTAATAAATTATTAGGCCATTATGAAGGTCTTGATGGATTAAAAACTGGTTTTACTTCACAAGCTGGTTATAATTTAACTGCAACCGCTAAAAGAAATGGTGTTAGATTAGTAAGTGTAGTTATGAATGAAGAGACTATTCAAAAAAGAAGTCAAGATACATGTAGTTTATTAAATTACGGTTTTTCACTTTTAAAAAGTGAAACGATATTTGTAGATGAAGAGGTAATTTGTAATTACAATATAAAAAATACTTTAAATAAAGAAATTGGAATTAAAGTAAAAGAAAATATTAATGTCATTTTAGATAAAGGTGAAAAGAAAGAAGACTTAAAAATTGAATTAGTAATGAATAAAATAGAAGCACCTATTGATGAAGATGAAGAAGTTGGTTACATAAAAATAACCACTAAAAGTAATAGAGTATACACCTTTAAAGTTTATTCAACATGTAAGGTTGAGAAGATTTCTTTCGGGCAAATATTTAGTAATAATATGAAAATTATCTTTTCGTAATGATTAATAGTCTATATTTATAAAATAAATATATATTCATAAGTAATAATCTATGAAAACGCTTGCATAAGTATTAATATTTATATTAAAATATAAATACGAAGCAAAACATTCATATTTTTAAGTATGAAAATAAGGAAACAACTGTGTTATTTAGATTTACACAGTTTTTATACTTTAGAAATATATAGGTTATACGATGAAAAAAATACAAAGATTACAATTCATATTATCTCCAGTATTGATTGCGATATTATCAGTACTTTTAGTCGTTGTATCTTTTTCATGGTATCAAGCTGCAGTGGGTGAAATTCAGTTTGAATCTGAATCGGTTAGCATTACTGTTAGCGGTCCTGAGGATTTAGAAGTTTCTCTCGAAACTTTAGGTGATAACTATACATATGATTCATTAAATGAGACATATACTTTAAATCAACCTGGTACTTTTGGTGGCTACTTTGGACAAACGGGGTTAGGTAGTTTAGATACAAATGATCTTGATAAACCTTATATAGCATTCTATAAGGCAACAATTGATTCTGATGTTGATATTAAAGATATGATTAATGATTGTTTTATTAAGAGTGTTGTTATCACAAAAGAAGCAGAAGAATTAGAAAATGAAACTTATGAAGAAGAGAGTTTTTCAGAATTTAGTGTTTACTTCTTTACAAATGATAGTGACGAGCAAGGAACTTATGTGTTTATAAATCCTCAATCAGAATTTAGTTTTGAGGAAGGAGTAAAACAAGGAGAATTATATGTAGGTATTGTTTTCTTTAAAGAAAGCAGTACTGAAGAATTTAAATTCTCAGATATAAAATATTATCTATCAACATACGCATTAGAAGTTAGTTTCTATTTAAATTAATACAATCAAAAAATTGATAGTTGTAGAAAGGAGGAATCAAAATGAAAAAAGTTACTTT
>CALCBO010000164.1 GCA_937897245.1 uncultured Caryophanales bacterium
GGTGTAGATGTTGATATTGCGAGAGAATTACAGAAGGGATTATATTCTTTAGATGGTTTTGTTTCTATTGATGATAGTTTTGGAAAAATAATATTAGAAGATGGTTCATTGATGAATCCTCCCGCAGGACATTTTGATACTTATGTATTTTTATATGATCGTGATTTTAAACAGGCTTTGTTTGATTATTTTAAACTAACTGGAGCTCCTGCTTTAATTCCACGTTATGCTTTAGGAAACTGGTGGAGTAGAAATATAACATATGATGATAAAAGTGTTAAAGATTTAATTCGTAAATTCGAAAGAAAAAAAATACCAATTTCTGTTATGGTTTTTGATCATGATTGGCATATTCGAAATATTGGAGATACAAAGGGGCTAAAAACTGGTTTTACTTTTAATCCAGCACTATTTGTTAATCCACAAGCAACGATAGAAGAATTTCATAAAAGAGGAATTCGAGTAGGATTGTGTATTAATCCTCTTGATGGTATTTATCCGCATGAACAATATTATCAGCAAGCTAAGGAATATTTACAAATGGAGAAGCAAACTATAATTAAATTTGATCCTTTAAATCCTAAGTTGTTAGATGTTTTATTTAAAATGTTTTTGCATCCATTAGAAGCTTTAGGGGTGGATTTCTTTTGGAATGATTCTGATGGAAATGGTGATTTAACAAAACTTTGGGCTTTAGATCATTATTTGTATTTAGATGCTGGTAGAAATACTAACAAAAGAGCTTTACTCTTATCAAGAGGAAGTATAGTAGCTCCTCATCGTTATCCAGTAATATATGGTGGGTCTAGTGAAATAAGTTGGAAGAATTTAAAGCAATTACCATTTTTATATTTAAATGCTGCTAATATTGGGGTTAGTTGGTGGAGTCATGATGTAGGTGGAAATCATGGAGGAATAGAAGATGGTGAATTGTACTTAAGATATATTCAACTTAGTACTTTTGGACCAATATTGCGTTTTCATGGAGCTCGTGGAAAATATTATAAGAAAGAACCATGGGTATGGGATGCGAAAACTGAAAATATCACAGCTGATTATTTAAGATTAAGACACAGATTAATACCATATTTATATACTGAAGCATATAATTATTCTAAAGTTGGTATACCTATTATTCAACCATTTTATTATAATTATATGTGGGTTTATGATGATGATTTATATAGGAATCAATATTATTTAGGTTCGCAGTTATTAGTGTGTCCTATTTTGGAACCAAAAGATCCAGTAATGAATCGAACTATACATAGATTTTTTGTACCAGATGGTACTTGGTATGACTTTGTTACTGGTAAGAAATTTCCAGGAAATAAGAAATATATATCTTTCTTTAGAGAAGATGATTATCCAGTATTTGCTCATTCTGGTTCAATAGTACCATTTTCTAATAGAAGTGATTATAATAATATAGCTCTACCTACAGATTTAGAAATACAGATATTTCCAGGAGCTAGTAATACTTATACATTATATGAGGATGATGGTATTACATCTTTATATCGTGAAGGTTATTTTTTAAAAACTTCTATAGATTATAACTATTTAAGAAATAATTATACAGTTATTATTCGTTCAATTGATGGAAAAAGTGGTATAGCTCCTGAAAAACGTAATTATAAGATGGTATTTAGAAATACTAAACAAGCAGATAATGTAACAGTATATTTTAATGCTGATAAGTTGGAATGTGAAAATTATGTTGATGGAAATGATTTTATAGTTGAAGTTCATAATGTACCAACTATTGGTCAACTTACTATTAATTGTAAAGGAAAAGATATAGAAATAGATGCAGTACGTTTAATTAATGATGATTTTGAAAGTATTTTAATGGATTTAAAGATTAATACTTATTTGAAGGAAAGTATTGCGGATATTATTTTTGGTGATTTGGCTATGGATAAGAAGAGAATTGCTATTCGTAAGTTGAGAAAGAGTGGATTATCTAAAGAGTATATGAATTTATTCTTGAAATTATTAGATTATATCAACGAATTCTAGGAGGTGTATGATGGAAAATATAGATACTCGTTTTTATGATGAGAGATTGCAGTTGTTAAAACAAGCTACTTTAATTAATTATTCAGATGATGTTTCTTTTCAAGAAGATGAGTCTAAGAATTTAGAATTATTAGATGTTCTATTGGAACATTTGTATCTTGGTGATTTAGATTTTTGTTTTCAATCTAAGACTTTATTAGGTGTTGATTTAGAAGAAAAAGAAGAGATATATAAGTTAGTTCGTAAATATGTATCTTTATGTTTTTATGGAGGAAAATCAGATTATTGGTTAGACTCTATTGAGGGTATTACTTTAGGTGGAGATAATGCAGATTTTATTTGTATGAAAATATTAGAAAATTATGATTTTATTTTAGGACTTGCTAGAGATGGTGGGGAAGATGTTTTAAAATTAGTATCTTCATTTAAAGAAAATGAAAAGTTTCAAGATTGTGCAGTTATAGATACATTACGTAATTATTTTAATAATGATGATTTATTAAGTGATATTTTAGTTGATATGGCTGATGATTCAGATTGTTATCAAGATTATACTCCATCGCAATTAGCTATTATGTGTACTTTTCCAGAGGGTGTTTTGTTTAATAAAAATAGTAACGGGGAAGTACAAAGAATTCCAGCTAATGATTTGTTGGATGAAGTACGTAAATATTTAACTTATGATATGGAAGATTATCGGATAGAAGAAGTATTAAAAGCAGTTGGTAATAGAGAATTTCAAGATATTATTTTTGAGATTCATTATAATTCATTATATGATAATAGTAAAAAGTATAGTATTTAATTATACTTTTTTAATTTTTTTCTTTATTTTTGTAAGATGTATGTTATAATATTCATATATTTTGTGATGACTAAGAAGTAGTAGTAATATTTCTTTTTTTAGAGAGCTTATGGTTGGTGGAAATAAGTATAAGAGTATTATGAACTTGTTTTATGAGCAAATGGGTAATTCCGTTATCAATTATGAGAGTATAAGAATACTTATAAATTAAGGTGGTACCGCGAGCAATTCGTCCTTATGGATGGATTGTTTTTTTTGGAGGAATTTTATGAATCAAGTTATTTTATTTTTATTAACTTATTTATTAACTTTTTTATTATATCAATTATTTATAATTAGAAGAGCAAAGAGAAAGAAGAATTCTAAAGAACCTTTAGAAGTTACTTATTTGAGGATGAAATATCGATTAGATTTGAAGGGAGAAGCATATCAACAATTATTACAGATTGTCGCTTTTACTTCGGCTTTTGATATTTCTGTAGTAGTAACGGTAATTATGCTGTTGGAGAATTTTTATTTAGAAATAATAATTGGTTTTGTTTTAATAATTGTTATGATAGTTTTAAGTTATCACATGATTTATTTATTTTATAAAAAGAAAGGAAAGATTAAAGATGGAAAGTAATATTTTGAAAATGGAAAAGAAATGGCAAAAATATTGGGATGATAATAAAACTTTTGAAGCTAAAAATGGAGGAGATAAGAAACCTTATTATATTTTAGTAGAGTTTCCTTATCCAAGTGGAGCTGGATTACATGTTGGACATGTTAGAAGTTATACTGCTCAAGATGCTATTAGTAGAATGATGAGAATGCAGGGATATAATGTTTTGTTTCCAATGGGATGGGATGCTTTTGGGGCTCCAGCAGAACAATATGCGATAAAGAATCATATTCATCCAAAAGAAGCTGTAGCGGAAAATATAAAAACATTTAAAGGACAGATGAAATCATTAGGTTTTTCATTTGATTGGAGTCGTGAATTTTCTACAACTGATCCAGATTATTATAAGTGGACTCAATGGCAATTTTTACAATTTTATAAACATGGTATGGCTTATAAGGATACTATTCCAGTAAATTGGTGTCCTACTTGTAAGAGTGTATTATCTAATGAAGATGCAGCTGGGGGAATATGTGAAAGATGTAAAAATCCAGTTGAACAAAGAGAAAAGAGTCAATGGATGCTTAGAATGAGTGATTATTCTGAAGACTTATTGAAGGGACTTGATGATACTAATTTTGCAGATAGAGTTAAATTAGGACAAATTAATTGGATTGGTAAAAGTGAAGGTGTAGAAGTAGATGTAGATATTGTTGGTGGTGGAAAGTTTAGTATTTTTACTACTTGTATTGAAACTATTTATGGAATTACTTTCTTTGTAATTGCACCTGATGGTAAATTAATTAAAGAATTAATGCCAAGAGTAGAGAATAAAGAAGAGGTAGAAGCTTATATTAAAGAAACATCAATGAAGAGTGCAATGGATAGAACAGAATTAAATAAGGGAAAAACTGGAGTAGAGGTAAAAGGAATAAAAGCAATTCATCCAATTACTGGTAAAGAGGTACCTATTTTCTTAGGAGATTTTGTGTTAGGTGATTATGGAACGGGAGCTGTTATGGCTGTA
>CALCBO010000165.1 GCA_937897245.1 uncultured Caryophanales bacterium
TCTTTGCCACTTGTTACAGTATATTTTGTGGCATCAGTTGTATCTACTGTTTGTTCTAGATCTCTATCAGTAAACATATCTGATGTACTATAGGTATCATTTGTAACCGAAGTAGAGTTTGTTGAATTGTTTTTTTCACTATAATTTGAGTTGTTTGTATTATTAGAACTATTATCTTTTATGAAATATCCAATTAAACAAGCAAGAACAATCACTAAAACTACTACTAAAATAATATATTTCTTATTTTTCATTATCATCTTCCTTTCTATTTTGTTGAAGCAGGTATTTCACTTACTTCATTACCATTGATTATTATTTTTCCTCCATTTAATGTAGCTTCTCCTACATAATCGAATGGTAAACTAGCTGTTATATCAATTGTTCCTCCATTGATAGTTATATCGCCGTTTGAATCAATCGCATCAGTATCTCCTTCATCAACTTTGATTGTGAGAGTTCCATTATTCATTTCAAATAAAGCATTGTATGATTCACTTTTATTTGCCGCATTGATTCCATCATAAGTTGCATCTATATTAATGTTACCACCATTGATTTGAATGTAAGTTCCCTCAATTCCTTCTCCTGCTATAATATTAATTTCTCCAGCATTTACTTGAACGACTGATACAGCATGTATTCCATCATCAACTACATCAATATTAATTATTCCACCACCAATATAGACATATCCAAGTTTATCATCATCGCTATTTTCTGTATGTATTCCATCATCGTCAGATTTGATGTTTACTTCTCCATCAGACATTGCAAATGAATCATTAGCTTGAAGTCCTTTTGATGTTGCAGTTATATTATAGGTTCCTCCAGTTACTTTTAAATCATCTTTTGAAACAACTCCATTATCAGTTGAATTAATTGTTAGAGATGCAGTTCCATTTAAAGTTATATCTGATCTAGAGAATATTACACCATCAGTTTTAGTACTACCATCCTTTATAAATGCATCAGTTACGGAAAGTGTACTATCATCAGATGTAGTTATAAATACTTTATCGCCTGATTTAACATATATACATGGGAAATTCGTGTTAGTAATACTTACACCATTTAAAACAATTTGAACTTTATCGTTGCTTGTTGCTTCTACATAAATTGTTGAGTTAGTTGCTGTTCCGCTTATTACATAAACTCCCTCTGTAGTAATTGTAATATTCTCATCCGATTTAACTGTATAACTAACTGAACTTGAAGTGTCAGATGTTTGTTTTAAATCTCTTGATGAAAATAATTCTGATTCATTATATATTCCAGTTATTTTATTATTATCTTTTACTATTTCTTCTTTTTTAGTTAATAAGTAAACTCCTATACAAAGTATTATACCTAAAACTACTGCAAATATTATTATTCCCTTATTTTTTATGATAATTACCTCCTTCTCTATTTTAAAACTTCAATTTTATATAATCCCATATATGTATTATCTATAAATAATTCTATTATATGATTATCTTCATATCTTATGTTATTGCTATCTTCTAATGTATTAATCTTAGTTAATATGTATCTACTACTTGGTTCCATTCCCATAATTGATATAACATTATCTCTAACATTTTTTCCTGGTGAAAGAAGTTCTAAATGTAACATATAATTATCATTTCTTTCCACATTCATTCTTCCATCTGATCTTGTAATTCTGTTATTAGTGTCTTTTAAATTATCAAATAAATATATGTTAATAGGAATATTGTTTTTTCTATTTTCTTTATTCATTTTGTAGTTGATACTTAAGGTTGAAAAATTCGTACATATCAATGAATATATGTGATATGACTTATCATTATAAATCATTATTTTAAACTCATAATTTCCAATTTTTTCTTTACTTAATTCATCTTTTAAGATAGCTATTTTTGTATTATTATTTGATTTATATTTAATACTTGGATTATATGGATTATTACTATCACTTATAATTGAATAATATATTGTACTCCTACTTTCATCGATTATTAATTCATATTCATTAAAATTAATATGATCTATTTTTAAATTTAAATCTTCATTGCTATTATTTACAATACTATCCCATTTATCTTTACTTATACTAAGACTATTATAATTTTCTGTTTTAAATATTATAAGCAAAGCTATTAATATTATTGAAGTAAAAGTACATATAATTATTAATATTTTATTCTTATTCATCCTATACTATATCATCTGCATCGTATTCAATGATTGAATACTTGTCAATTGCTTTATTTTTGGATAGTATCTTATTTAATTCTTTAATATCTTTATATAAAAATTCAATTACATAATCATATCCCTTTGAAGTATAATTCCTAGATTTTATTTTATAATTTACCTTTTTCTCATTAAGTATTTTTTCAAGTTCACTTTCAAAGTCTTCTCTAGAATGTAGTATTAATACATATGGCTTTCTTCCAAAATTAACATGATCAAGTATTATTAATAATATTGTAACAAATACACTAGTTATTACTCCAACAACATATAACTGACATCCACATACAATTCCAACAAATACACTCCATAAAAGATATACCATATCAACAGGATCTTTAACTGCTGTTCTAAATCTTATGATAGCAAGAGCTCCAATCGTACCGAGTGTTATAACTATGTTTGATTGTAAACATAATATTATCATTGAAATAAAGAATGGTAATACCGCTACTGAAATGTTAAAAGATTTATTATAAAAGGACCTATGTGATATAAATCTATATACGATAAACTCGTAAACTGATAATACTAATGTCATTATCAGCACTGCAACTATTACTGATGTTGTAATAGCATTACTTGAAAATGAATTTGTTATATTTTCTATTATATTTTGCATTTTTTATTCTCCTATCTCATATATGAATCAACTATTTTTCTTCCAAAATAATACTTTGAAAAAGATGTTTGATTCATACTATTTAATTCTAATATATTTTTTATGTATGATGGCAAGATATGATCAAATTTAACCTCTAATAAATTCATATTACTTGGCATTATATAGAATTTTCTATAATCATTATCCAAAAATTTATCTAATTCATACGATGCCGAAATTTTTATATCAAATGTAACTCTAACATTAGATATTTCTTCAACATAAGCAATTCTTTCATAATCAATGATTATCTCTGGATGATAACCATTTTTCATCATATCAACTGCTAACTCTTTTATTAATTTTTTTCTTGTCTCATAAACTAATTCTTCAATATTTCCAGATACAATCAAGTTATATTCATCTAATGTTAGCTTACAAGCTTTTTTTCTACCACCTGCATCTAATTTTTCTTTTTTTTCTAATTTTATGTAGGTTAAATCATCTCCATAATATCTAATTCTCCATTTATATTTGATACCGAGTCCTGCTAGATTTCCATATAAACTATCATTTCTATAATTATCGAAATATAATGAATGAATTAAATAGCTACCACATGATGGTGTATGTGGATCTAGTTCTAAAATCTTAGATACTCTTTCTTTCATAGAACTAAGTTCTTGATTTCTTAATAAGTATTTCCACTCGCTACGATATTTACTTATTTTAATCACCAATCCTTTACTATTATTAATTACAATATATTATTAAAATATTGTTTTTCCTCTTTCGCTATAATCATATATGTTAAAACTTAAATGAAAATTAAATTATTTTAAAAGTATAATTTTTTATAATATTTATTATGTAAAGAATAATACCTGCAATAATTAATAGTACACCAACATATAGATATATCTTTAAATACATATTAGTTGTTCCATATATATCCAAAACCCCTCTTAGTATTGATCCTACTGTCAAAGTTATTATTCCATTATTATATAAACAACTACCCATTTTACTAGGAACAATCTTTGTAAAATATATAATTATATTAATTAATAATCCGAGTATTAAAGGTATTAAAAATGCAAAAATCATATAATTTGAAATAACTCCAAAACTAAAATGTTCATATATTTGTCCAAATATTAAAATAAAAATTGTAAAAAATATATATTTGATTATAGTTCTTTTAATATCCAATATAGACAATATCACTCACACTCCTTTCAGAAGTTCCTCTACCACTAGTAGTAGGATTATTTATAACTTTTCCATTAAAATACATTGTTGATGATCCTCCACCATCTAAATTATATGCAGTTACACATCCAAGACTTTTCATAAATTCTGCTAACTCTAGTAATGATAAACCTTCACTATCATTACTTCTTCCATCAGACACTACGAAAATAATAGTTCCATCTTTAAGAACTCCTATTGCAGTTCTTGGATTACTTGCCATAGCTTTTCCTACTTCATCATTTTCATCTACAGATATATTTCCATTTATTATTAATCCTGGCCCGAATGATAAGATATTATAAGCACCTTTTTCTAATAGATTTTCTAAAGATATATCTGATTCATTTATTATTTCCATTGTTCCATCTTCATATATAACAAGATCTTCTTTACCACTTACTGCTATGTTTCTATAGATAACTCCATTTTTTAAAACATATCCTTTTTCTTGTGCTCCATAATAATCTCCATTTATTGCAAGTATTGCATTATTATCTTCTGCTATTGTACTTGTCTTTGCTGTAACATTTTTACCATAACTATTATTAGCTAATGCTGTTTTTAATAATCCACTATCTCCCTTAATACTTGCTACGTATATCGTTGTATCATTTTCTCTATATGTTTTAAGTTTTATATCTAAGTTTTCATCTTTATAGGTTGTTTCTGTTATAGTTTTTTCACTATCAGATGGTTCTATTAACATTTTATTTTTAGAGCTATTATTTGCAACTTGATATACTTCACTAAAAACAAAAGTATTTAGTAAAACAAATATTGTAAATATAGACAAAATGGATAAATAACATATATTAAATATTTTTTTCATTTACTTGCTCACCTCCAATAAATATTATTTTCTTTTGAATTAAATAACTAATGCTAAATAATAATATTTCTGTTAATATTTTGGCAATTACTTTATTTAATCCTATATAAACTAATCCATTTAATATTAATGTATTAAATACCAAGATAGTTATAGCAAGTAATATATATTTGATAGCAGATTTATCACTATTCTTGCAAAATACAATT
>CALCBO010000166.1 GCA_937897245.1 uncultured Caryophanales bacterium
TGGCAATATGTGACTGGAATATTGTACTTTTTTTAGTATCATAGAAAAGAAAATTACAGAGAAATTGATATAGAGATGAGGTGGAAGTATGAGATTGGCTGCAGATTTTAGGAGTATTGCAAGAGATGTATTGGATAGGAAATGGAAAATCGCTGTATTAGTAGGATTAGTAGCAACGATCCTGGGAGCAGTTGAAGATATGGGTCCGGAAGTGAAAATAAATATTGATATGTCCAGTGCCAATGCAAGTTTTGAATTTGCCGGTCAGACAATCTTTTCAACAGGTGGCGGCCTTAATTCTGATATTGGTGCATTTCTTGTAGGTGGCTTTACATATATAATGATCGCTGCGTTGATCATGGGAGCTGTTTATTTTATACTGGGGAGCATTATTAAAGTAGGATACGCGAAGTTTAATCTGAATCTGGCAGATAGGATAGAGGGTTCCTTAAAGAATCTGTTTGCTTATTTTTCATTTTGGAAGACGACTGCGGCGGCAAGATTTCTTCAAAGCATTTATGTTCTTTTATGGTCATTATTATTTATTATTCCAGGTATTATTAAAAGTTATGAATATGCTATGGTTCCCTATCTTTTAGCTGATAATTCTGATATGGATAAAGATGAAATATTGAATTTAAGTAGAAGAATGATGGAGGGAAATAAGTGGGATTTTTTTGTCTTAGAGCTTTCGTTTATTGGATGGATATTATTAGCTGTATCAACTTTTAATATCGTAGGGATATTATATGTAGATCCTTATATAGAAGCGACTCATGCGCAGTTTTATTTGAAAATAAAAAGTTTAAATAATAAAGTAATGAATGAGAATGTTATTTGATTTTTAAATGTCACTTAACTGTCACTTTAAAAGTATATAATTTAAGTGTAGGAAGGTGAATGTTATGAAAAAGATATTTTGTTTATTGTTATTTTTATTTCTTTTTGGGTGTTATAATGGTGTTCCTAAGATTAATAACAAGGATAATTTATCTTTTGAATATCAAGGATATAAGATAGATACAAATATTATTGTAAAGAGTTATCATTTTATATCAGATGATGATTATTATATTATAAAAGGTGAAACGATTGATAATCATCAGTTAGAGTTGAAGTTTAAAAAAGTGTTTAATGGTTATATAAAGGTAGTTGAAAAAGTGAATTTAAATGATTGTTCATATCAATATTGTTTTAATAGTTATATGAATGAAGTACAAATTGCTAATATGAAAAGTAGTGAATATATAGATATGAAGTATGATGTTGAAAAGATTTTTGCTTCTTGTACTTTTAAGGGCTATTTGAATATGGAATTTGATGATTATAAAGATTATCTCGATAATGATTTTTATGTTATTGAGAATGGTCAAAGAAGATGTGATATTAATAAGACGTTTTATATTCATGTAGAGAGGCTCTAGTGATAGAGCCTTTGTTTTTTTTACATAATTTAATGATAATTATAAACAAATTCAATAGTATTCTTTTCATTGAGGAGGAATTGAGTATGTTAAAGAATGCTATTTTGAGTACAAAGAAAAGTATTGGAAAAACAATATTATTGTTTATATTGATGTGTTTAATTGCTAATCTTGTTATTGCAGGATTGTCAATTAAAAGTGCAACTTCTAAATCTATGGATAGTGTAAGAAAGTCTTTAGGTAGTGATGTAACTTTATCTTATAATATGAAAAATATTATGGGGAATAGAGAACAGGGTGAGTCAATGGATTCAGTAATGAAAAATATTACTGTTGAAATGGCCGATAGCTTAAAAAACTTAAATTATGTAGAAAGTTATAATTATACTGTAAGTGTGAGTGTTTCTAGTGATGATATTGATCCTGTAAGTATGCAAGAGGAAGAAGATACTGTGACTTTTTCTAATAAAAATGGATTTGGTGGTTTTGGCGGGGGAAACATGGAAATGCCAAAATATATGGATCAGAATGATTTTACTGTTTCTGGAAATACAACAATGGCCAATTTATCAGATTTTGTTGATGAGAATTATGTATTGACTAGTGGTCGATTATTGAATGAGGATGATGAAGAAACAAAGAATTGGGTTATTGAATCTTCTTTGGCTTCAGACAATGAATTGGTAGTTGGAGATACTTTTGAAGTTATTGCTACTCATGAAGATGATGATGAGGTTACAGTAACTTTGACAGTAGTAGGTATTTATGAAATTGAAACAAGTGATGAAATGGGAAATATGATGAGCATGAGTAATCGTCAAAATCCTATGAATACAATTTATACAAGCTTAAATGTAGCTCAGACATTAAATGATAGTACAACAAATATAACTAGTGCAACTTATTATTTAGATGATCCTGACCATATCGAAGCATTCAAAGAATTAGCAGAAAGTGAAACTGATATTGATTTTGAAACTTATACATTAGATGCTAATGATCAAATTTATCAAAGAAGTATTTCTTCTTTAGAGAATATGGAATCATTTGCAACAATGTTCTTAATTGTTGTTATTGTTGCAGGTAGTGCTATTTTATGCTTGATTTTAGTATTAACTATGAGAGGGCGTTTCTATGAATTTGGTGTTATGCTTTCTTTAGGACAAAGTAAGTTAAAAATTATAGGACAACAATTATTAGAAGTAGGGTTAATTGCAACATTAGCATTTGCTGTTTCCTTAGGTACAGGAAAAATGGTTTCTAATATCGTAAGTAGTATGTTAGTTAGTACAGCAAGTCATGCTCCTACTATGGAAATAGATGGGAATGTTAAAGAAAAGACAGGAGCTGATATGCCAGGTATTGGAGAAGGGGGTAAAGGTTTTGGTAGAGACTTAATGGATCGTGCGATGACTTCTCCAGTTTCTACTGAATTGGATGTATCATTAACATCAGAAACTGTTGTGCAGTTAGCTGAAATTAGTTTTGCAATTTGTGTTGTATCGGTTATTTTACCGTCATTATATGTATTGAGATTATCTCCTAGAGAAATCTTGATAAAAAGGGAGGGTTAATCATGGAGACGATTTTGAGTTTTAGAGATGTCTGCTATCATTATAAAGATGGAAATAGACAAGTGAATATTTTAAAGGATGCTTCATATGATTTTGAATTAGGAAAGACTTATGCAATTGTTGGTGCAAGTGGTAGTGGTAAAACAACATCATTAGTATTAGCTGGAGGATTGGATACTCCTAAGAGTGGTCATATTTTGTTTAAAAATGAAGATTTATCAAAGATTGGATTATCTAAATATCGTAGAAATCATGTTTCTATTGTATTTCAGTCATATAATTTAATTCATTATTTAAATGCATATCAGAATGTCATTAATGCTATGGATATATCACATATTAAAGTTAGTAATAAGAAAGAATATGCTATTCATATTTTAAAAGAATTAGGATTAACTGAAAAAGAGTGTAAGAGAGATATTCGTAAGTTATTCGGTGGACAGCAACAGCGAGTAGCTGTTGCTAGAGCGATAGCAAAAGATGTTGATTTAATTCTTTGTGATGAACCAACAGGGAATTTGGATGATGAAACATCACAGGGTATTATTCAATCATTAATTGAATTGGCTCATACAAAGAATAAATGTGTAATAGTAGTTACTCATTCTAAAGAGTTTGCAGAATGTTTAGATGTGCAATTAAAAATAAATAAAGGTAAGTTAGAAAAAATTAATTAAAGTTCACAATCAATTCATATCATCATATTATTATATAATTGTCTTAAGAAAAGACATATAATAATAGACTTTATAGGCGACCCCTCTCCCTAAAATTGCCTATAACAAAAAAAGAACGTTTCCCCACGTTCTTTTTTTTATATGATCTGATAGTGTTTTAAAGCATTATATATGCCATCTTTATCTACATCTGTTGTTATGTATGTCACTTTATCAAATAAAATAGGATTGCTATTTCCCATAGCGACAGATTCTTGAGTATATTCTAACATAGATAAATCGTTTGTAGAGTCACCAATGCTGATAGTTTGTGAGATATCCATGCCTAAGTAATCTATTAAATATTGGATACCAGTAGCTTTAGAATAGTTTATTGGTACAATTTCAATAAAGTTAGTATCCCTTTGTATAATCTCAAAATATTGACTTAAGAATGATTTAAATGACTTTATGTCAGAAGTTTCATCATACCATACTGCCATTTTATCAAATTCTACTACATCATGAATTCCATATTCACTTGTAGGTGAATTTTGTTCGTTATAGGTTTGCTTAATCTTTAGTATATAAGGATCAGTTATGTTCTTTGAAAAGAATGCTCCTTCTACTCCTTCTAATACAGCTTGTACATTACATTTAAAGACTTGTTTAATAACTTCTTTTCTTATTTTTTCAGATAAAGTTGCATGTAATATAGTTTTTTTCTGATATTTTATATAAGTTCCACAACCGCAGATATATCCATCAAAATGAATCTTAGTTATATTAGTATCAATAGTTGATACTGGTCTACCAGTATTTACAATTAAGATATGTCCATTGTCTTGTGCTAGTTTAAGAGCTTTTTTGCAGCTTTCTGGAATAGTTCCTGTACTTTCATCAAGAAGTGTTCCATCAATATCAAAGAATACAATTTTTTTGTTCATAATTTCTTTACCTCCTAAGATATTTCCATATCATATCGATTTAATCTAAATTTGTTAATGATAATTTAAATGATTAGATATTGAATTTTTATTATAAACCTATTATAATATGTATCAACACTAAAAGTAAGGGGAAATACTATATGTATAAAATTATTAGAAAGGATCCAAATATTGCTTCATTTATGACAAGTTATTTTGACGAATTATGGGAATCAGGATTAACTCCTTTGCA
>CALCBO010000167.1 GCA_937897245.1 uncultured Caryophanales bacterium
ATGGGTATGTGGAATAGAAAATGAAATATAGAATCAAATAAATAATAATAACATAGTACTAAATCAAAATTATCTAGAAGGATTAAGTACTACTATTCATAAATTCACTATTGTAATGAGTGATACTAATATTAATCTAAACTTTACTGTTATAAATAGTCCAAAAGGTATCCTAAACTTAACTATTACTGATGAGTTTAATAAGCCTCAAGGAAATGTAGTCTATACTATCTTAAATCAAAATAAAGAAGAATTAGCAGACATTTCTACTGAAGAAGATGGAAAACTAACTCTAACTAATTTTGGTTGTGGTACATTCTACTTAAAATATAAATCAGGTGCTCCAGCTGGAGTTCAATCATCATTTAAAAATCCTAATAATTTAACAGAATTTGTTATTTCAGAAAATAATTTTACGGCAGACGTTAATATTACTTATACTTATTATCGTACAAATATGGATGCTTCAGTATTAGATGAAAACTATGATAAAAGTCTAGGTGGAGTAGGAATTGTGATTACTGACTTAGATGGAAATGAAATAACTAGAGTATTTACTGATGAAAATGGAAAAGCTCAAATTACTGACTTAATAGATGGTAGAAAATATATCTATAAAGTAGTATCCACTCCAGAAGGTTATGATGTCTGGAAAAAAGATGATAATTCCGGAGTAGAGTATTTTATCGCTAACTCTGAATCTGAAATAATTCTATTTTGGAAGAAAAAAGAAAATACTGAAGTAACACTTGCGGATATTGAAAATCTAATTAAAGGAGATTATCAAATAAACGCTTATGAAAACAATGTTAATTACTATTATAGTACTAAAGAAACAGCTGTATCTCAATATCTTATAAGTGCAATAAAACAAAAACTATTAAATGCTGGAATTGATCTAGATGCATTAGGTTATAAAATAAATGCTATAGAAGGTATATATGATGGTGTAAATAGTACTTATAATATCTATAAAGGTAAAGTTACTATTTATGATAATAATGATAATTTATTATCCACTATAGAAGTGGGTATTAATTATCTAAATACAAATTCTCATACTCCAGAAGAAGAAAATGAATACCAAAATTTTAAAAATCAAAATGAATTCAATTTTACTTATATAGAAGAAGGAATTAATAATACAGATGAATTCTATATTTTAAAAGACAAAGTTAATACTATAGCTAATAATTATAATAATTTAAGAACTAGAGCTTATGATTTCCATGGTATATATGATGTTATTAGAGAAGATTATCCATTCTTATGTTTCATAAATAGTAAATACTATGGCTTAATTTATGCTTATCTAAACCATATAATTAAAGTAGTTATTCCATACAACGTAGTAGATGAAAATAGTTATATTTTATCTTATCTTGCTAACTACTACCTAGAAAAAGGTTATATTGATTCTAAAGAGGCTATTTATATACAAAATGGTAAAATATATTTAACTTCAACTAATAATCAAATAGGAAAATATCAAGCTGAAAGAGAAACTGGAGTAATCTATAATCCAGTTGATACTAATAATAATTATGAAAAAGAATCACTAAATGATTTAACTATTGACTTTGATAGACAAATAGTTAATGTAAAAACTCTTACCATTGATAATGTTTTGATTAATAGTAATAATTATCACATTAATATTAATCAATTAATATTTAATGGTTCCTTCTTAGAAACTTTATCTTTAGGAACTCATCAAGTATATCTAGAAACTAAATCAGGAATTGGTAGAGTAGAAATAACTATTATACCTAAACAATACTATTATACTTTAGGCAATCTAGCAGAAATAACAACTGATAATACTAATACTATTATCTTTAGAATAAATGCTGATTTATCTAAGTTTACTACAGTTTATATTAATAATTGGGAAGTACCAAGAGATTATTATGAACTAAGAAGTGGAAGTACTATTATTGATTTTGATGATGATTTCTTAAAATCATTAGAAGAAGGTACTTATGCTATTAAAGCTATCTTTACTGATGGAGAAGCTCTAACATACTTTACTGTAACCAAAGAAAAAGAACAAACCCCATCTAAACATAAAACTAATATAATAACTGATAGAGTAGATTATCATACTCCAAATATTAAAACTGGTAGTAATAAATCAGATACAAAAAAATTTAAAAATGCTAAAACATCTACTTTTGGTATCCCATCCAGTACTAATAATACAATAACAAACAACAAAACTACTATATTATTAGGTTTTATAGTAATAAATATTTTATTATCATTACTCCTAATAAAGATTACTAAGGATAAAATAAAAGCAAACTAAAAAGTAACAGATTATTATGTTACTTTTTAGTTTTATAAATTAATTTTATTTTTAATTTTCTCAATAATCTTACCATCATTCTTACTATCATGCATTTCATTATATATTGCGAAGGCTATTAATAAACTACCAATAAATAGAATATATAACCACCAAGGAAGAGCTAACCAGAAATATCTAGTTATTAAGAATATATTTATCAAAATAGCTATTAAACAAACTAAGAAAATAGGACCAAATTTTAAAGTATAAGAAACAATTACAAATAAAACCAATACAAATACATAAACCATTCCATCTACTTCACTTTTATATTGAGTTAAAGCAAGACAATTTATTATTATATATCCCAAGTATTCCCATAATTTATATTCTAAATTATATTTAATCAATAATGTTCTAGTAATAATAACTAACCATATTAACACCGGTAAGAATACTATTGCAGTAATACCATATAAAGCTAAATCATAAATAATAAATTCAAATAAAACTAATATACAAGTATAAAGACAACCTTTAAATAGATCTCTAACTCCTTTATCATACATAATAATTACTACTATACATCCTATACTTATTAATAATAATGATATATACTTAGAATTTAAGAATAATAATCACAAAATTCTGCATATTAATCAGGTAAAAATCACAAAATACAAATCGGCGTTTGATGATGAATTAGATGTCTAATTGACTTTAATTAAAGATTAAGAAACACGTTGGTAGCAATATACAAAATATAAAATCATAAAATTCTTATTCTTTCTTAAATAAAGCATTACTATATAATAAACCATTAATAATAATGAACTAATATATATCACAATATCTAAATCTAACTTATTAAATCCTAAATATAATTGAGGAATAAGAGTCGCATATGAAACTAAAGTAATAGTATTATCTATCTTTCTATAATTAATAAAACAATCATATAATAATACTAATCCTATAGTTAAGAATAAATTCTCATAATTTACTATTGAACCAATATTATTTAAACTAATAATTATCATCGCCAGTAAAGACTGAACTGTTAAATAATTCTTATTAGTATCATCTCTAATAGGAGTAACATAATAATCAAGTACAATTAGAATGATAGATGTAATAGGTAATATTCTACATAATACAATAAATGATGTTATATCTAAATAATTTAAGAAAGCAGCTAAGAAAATATTAAAATATATATATGCTATTATTTTATAAATACCTTTTTTATTAATAATATGTATAATAAAACAAAGACTTATATATAAAAGTATAAATAATAATATCCAAATATTTATTTTTCCAAAAGTAAAAGTAAGTATTATTATAGTAACATTACTAACTACTTCACTAGCTTTTTTTAGATTTTTCTCTTTTATAACATCTAGAGATAATATAATAAATATTAAAGCAATATAACTAAGATAGAATAATTGATAACCATTTTCTAATAAGAAACTAAAAATTGTTATCATAAATAATCCTATGGTACAAACAGCAGGAAATAGTTTATTATCACTAGTAATATAATAAATAAAAGATAGAATACAAAGTACTATTAATAATAGATATACTGGAACTATCGCAATATGATTAATAGTATTAATAATAGAAACTACAATTAAAATAAAACTACAAGCACCTATTTCTAAAAAAGCTTCATCAGTAATCTTCTTACTACTAAAACAACTAATTAAACTAATTAATACAAAAGATATTAATATTAATAATTGTTGATAAATAAAAGTATTAGAAAGCATACTTAATATAAAGAAAAGATAAATAATATAAATAGGGTATATTCCTTTATATATATCTTTCTTAATATATATAATATTAAAGAATAGATAAATATTTATAAACATAATTAATTGAATTATAAAGTCAGATAATACTATTTTTCCAAGTACAATACTATAAAAATTATTTTGTAGAATAATACATAATAAACCAGCTAATAATGTAATAATAGTTATTTTATGAATCTTTTGATTAACATAATATATATTAAATAAATACATAATAATATTAATTAATAAATATATAACTAATCCAAGTATTATTATATTAGCCTCAGTAGAAATATAAGCTACCATGAATATTACTGAAAATACTGATGATATAATACTAAAAATACCAGTTAGTTTATCTTTCTTTATAAAATACATTACATAATATAAAAGAGTAATAATTAGAAAACTAATTGCTAGATAAATATATTTACCTGGGCCTGTAATAGAAAAGAAACTACCTATTAAACCAAATATACTAATTGATAAGAATATTATTGGTATATATACTAAAGAAATATAATAGAAAGCTTTAGCTGTATGTTTTAAATGTAGAAAATTACCTGCTATATAACTAGTAGCTATAAATATAAGTAACATTATTATTAGAATCATAATTTTAAAAATACCATTAGTATAATTCCAAGTAGTAGTTAAAAATAATAAAGCTGAGATAATTAATAAAATAGAACCAGTAATAAGTATTAAATTATTCTTAAGTTCTTTATCTGAATGAACTACTTTTACTTCATTTTTTTCTATTGTCCTATTAACACTTACATTAGAGACAACTACGTTATTATTACTATTATTCATAACAGAAGTTGTATTACTATTATTATTAGGAACCGTATTCCTATTATTATAATTATCTAATTTATAACCACAATTAGGACAAAAATGTTTATTATTACGTTTATTTAATTCTGCTTTTAAATTAATTAATTCTTTTCTTATCTTATCATTTTCAAATATAAAATAAATAAGTACTATTAATAATACTATCTCAATCATCTAATCACCTTACTCTATATTTTTAATATATCATTAATTATATTTTTTTTGAAGAAAAAACTATACAGAAATCAAAATTTCAAATTCATTGTGTGCCATTATTAGATATGCATGTTTTTTCATAAGTTCCTAATCCTCAACTATTTTCTCTATAAATTGTAAAGATTCTTTTTTCAAATCTGATAATGCTTCTTCTACAACAACATAATTTGGATGCTCATATAAATTCTGTTCCAAAAGTTCTTCTGTGGTTAAATATCGTGACATCAATTTTAACTGTCTAAGAAATGACAATGCTCTATCATCTTTTTCTGGATCATTATTTCCATCATCAATATACCAGAAATTTTTTTGAAAAATTGTGGAAAACGCAGTGCCATGAAACGACGTCGTAATTACAATTTTTGCGTGTTTCATTACATTAAGAAACACATCAGGACCATATTCTTTAACAAGTTTTATTCCATTAACCCAACAACACTTCAATGTCCATTCTTTTGCTTCAAAAAAATAAACTGGCAACCCTGTTTTCTTTGATATTTTTCTCAAAAACCGTGCTATCGGTTGTGAAATGCCAAAACAATAATAGAAAATATACTTCCCTTTAATAACAGACTTTTCACCAATGTCTATATATTTTGTCCATTGCTTCTCAGATAACAACATTGTTGGATCAAGACAAATTGGCACCGTTTGTCCTATTGCTTGCTTAATCCATTTTTGAGCATTATTCTCACGAACAGAAACATAGTCCATGCTCTCAATCAAATTTTTATAATAATCCGTCTGACACAATTTAAAGACATTGTGTGCACCGAAACTCACTGCATAAGCATATTTCTTAGCATTTTCAACAAAATTTAAATAATACGCATCATCCGCATCAGTACACATAATATTCCAAACCTGATCACTACCAGTAATCAGTTTATCATATTTACCTTCTATTGTTTTCAATTCATCTAAAGTCTCATATTCCACTTCTGAAAGAATAAAATACTTCTTTTGAAATTCAATATAACCTATATACTGTTTTTTTAGTTGCCTATAATTCGTAAGCCAAATCATTGCCTTAATAACCTGTTTCCAGTTATGCGGTTTAGGAATTGGTGCATACATATTTTGCTGCGCCTTATTTGAAAAATCGATTATTTCAACGTCACAGCCATACTTATCACTCAAAATTTTTTGTAGCGCAAATGCTTGTAACATTG
>CALCBO010000168.1 GCA_937897245.1 uncultured Caryophanales bacterium
CTTCGATACATTGGAGGAGGTCTGCCGTCTTCTCTCCCGTCGGCCCAAGCCCCTGGCCTTCTATTTCTTCTCGGAGGATAAGGGCCGCATTCAGGCCGTCACCTCCCGTTGCGCCTTTGGCGGCGGCTGCGTCAACGATGTGATCATCCACCTTGCCACCAGCGAAATGGGCTTTGGCGGCGTGGGGGAGAGCGGCATGGGTTCTTACCACGGCAAAACCGGTTTTGACACCTTCACCCATTATAAAAGTATTGTAGACAAGAAGACATGGCTGGATCTGCCAATGCGTTACCAGCCATATACCAAGTTGTATGAAAAAATGTTACGGATTTTCCTACGCTAAAACTGCAATCACATTCTTTGCAGCTAGCATAGAGACAGAAAAAAGCGCCACATCTGTGACGCTTTTTCTATTCTATCATCCTATTTCCATTTATTTCTTAAACAGTGTACTTAAAATGCCTCGTCCAAGTGCTGCACCAATATTGCCGCCCAGCTTCTTACCGAACTTACCGCCGATGGCATTCCCAATCGTATTGCCCACTTCCCGGCCGATGGTTCCTGTTGCAGTACTTGCCACTTTCTTAATGGCATTTTTCTTTTCTCTTTCTTTTGCAGCTTCTGCTTTTTCTGCCGCTTTTCTTGCCGCTTCTTCTTCTTTGGCTTTTTTCTTCGCTGCTGCAGCTTCCTCTTTAGCCTGCTGTTTTGCTGCTGCCGCTGCTTCTGCTTCCTGCTGTTCTTCTAATGCTTCCTGTTCTACTCTCTCTGTTAACATCTCGTAAGCAGATTCTCTGTCTAATTCCTGAGAATACTTTGGATAAAGCATGCCATTGGTCACCTGATAGTTTCTCTCTGCATCGTCAATTGGTCCCATCATACTCTGTGGCGGAAGGATATCACACTGTTTTACAACTGTAGGAACACCCTTTTCATCAAGAACGGAGATCAACGCTTCCCCTGTTCCAAGAGAAGTCAGCACCTCAAAAGTATCAAAATCAGGATTTTCACGGAAGGATTCCGCTGCCGCTTTGGCAGCTTTTTGTTCTTTTGGTGTATAAGCACGAAGTGCATGCTGTACTTTATTGCCAAGCTGACCAAGAACTCCATCCGGGATATCCTGTGGATTCTGAGTAATAAAGTAAATACCAACACCTTTGGAACGAATAAGACGAACAATCTGTTCAATTTTCTGCATTAGTTCCTTTGGCGCATCTTCAAACAAAAGATGAGCTTCATCAAAGAAAAATACCATCTTAGGTCTATCTAAATCACCAGCTTCTGGTAAAGTCTCAAATAATTCAGACAATAACCATAGCATAAATGTAGAATACATTGTAGGGTTTAAAATTAACTGCTGACAATCCAAGATAGAAATAATACCTTTCCCATTATAATCTCTACATAACCAATCAGCAATATTAATAGCAGTTTCTCCAAAAAATTTATCTCCACCTTCAGCTTCTAATGCAACTATAGCTCTAACAATAGCTCCTAATGATTGTTTAGCAATATTCCCGTATTGTAAAGTATATTCTTTAACATTATCACCTACATATTGAATCATACTCTTTAAATCTTTAGTATCTAATAAAAGTAACCCTTCATCATCAGCAATCTTAAAAATAATAGTTAATATATCAGATTGAACATCATTTAAACCTAAGATTCTACTTAATAATAAAGGTCCCATTTCTGAAATTGTTGTTCTTAGTGGTAAACCATTTTTTTGATAAATATCCCAAAAATTAATAGGATACGGATGTAAATCAAAGTTTTCTAATTTTAAGTTTTCTATACGTTTAGAAATATTATCATTCATTGTACCAGCTAAACAAGTTGCAGCTAAGTCTCCTTTAATATCAGCTAAGAAGACAGGTACACCAGCATCACTAAATGATTCAGCTAAAACTTTTAAAGTGATTGTTTTACCAGTTCCAGTAGCTCCAGCTATTAATCCATGTCTATTAGCCATTTTAGGATAAATATATATACTTTCTTCATTAGATTTACCAACTAATATCTTATTATCAAAATACATTTTTATTCCTCCTATACATGTTCTTCTAAATAATTCATAATATCTTTGACAGTTTTCCAACTATAAAATTCTTCATCTGGTATTTCAATAGAAAATTCATCTTCAATTCTACTTACTATTTCTACCATATCTAAAGAATCAGCACCAAGATTTCTTTCTAATTTAGAATCTAATTCGATTTTATTTGTTTTTAACCATAGTTGTTCTGCAATAATTTCTTTAATTTTTTTAAGCATAATATCCTTCCTCTCTTATTAACATTTTAACAAATACATGAATGTAATGAAATGAAAATATGATTATATCATCAATGTTTTTATAGAAGAAAAATATATTTATAATCATAAGTATGTTAAAATCTAATAAAGGTGGTGTTATGATGAAATACATATTCTTTGATATAGATGGAACATTAGTAGATATAAAAGATGGTAAGCAATATATACCTGAATCTACGAAAGAGGTAGTAAAAAAATTACAAGAGAATGGACATATCACTGCAATTGCTTCAGGAAGACAGATGGTAACAGTATTACCTGTCGCAAAAGAATTAAATATAGATAATATTGTAAGTGATGGAGGATATGGTTTAATGTATAGAGGTGAAATTAAACATATTTATCCATTAGATAAAGAAATAGTGTTAAAATTATCAGAAGAATTATTGAAAAAAGGGATACCTTTTGCATATATGACAGATCCTACTGTTAATGTTGTATATGCTTCATCTCATATGCTAGCAAACCAGGATATTAATCATTTTGAGAATCTAAAAGTTTTACTTGATGAAGGATTTGATTATACAAAGTATGATGCTTATAAAATATTTATCGCAGTAAAAAAAGAAGATGAAAAAAAGATACAGACAGTTGATGCTAGTCGTATAATGAGATATTTTAAAGGACATCTTGCTTTTGAACCTGATGATAAATATAAAGGAGTTAAAGAACTTGTAGAGTTAGATGGAGGAAATATAGAGGATATTATTTTCTTTGGAGATGGTTTAAATGATATCGCAATGGCAAAACAAGTCCCTTTTACCATTGCGATGGGTAATGCAATAGATGAGTTAAAAGATGTAGCTTATTTTGTGACTAAAAATATAGATAATGATGGAATAGAATATGCTTGTAAGTATTTTCATTTGATTTAGAACACAATATTTTGAAGGTATTGTGTTTTTTATTGAAAGTGATACCGACTTAAAAAAAGTAATCAGTAAGTCTGGATTAGAAAAATTTGTATATTCATTACCTCGAGGACTAGATACTTTAATTAATGAAAATGGTAATAATATTTCTGGAGGTGAAAAACAAAGAATAGGTATTGCTATAGCCTTGTTGAGAAATACCCCATTTATTGTGTATGATGAACCTACATCTAATTTAGACAATGTTGTAGCGCAAGAAATTGAGCAGATATTATTAGATAATGATCAAGGATGTATAATGAATACACACAAATTAAACAAAGATTTTATGTTAAAATTTGATACAATTTTAGTTTTAGAAAATGGTTATTTGGTAGAATATGGAACTTTTAATTATTTAATCAATAACAAGAAATATTTTTATGAATTATTTTATAGTAATTAATACCTTGTATTTACTCTAAAATAGGAAAATGGTATACAATTTGATTCAAAAAATTATATTATCTAGAGCAAGTAACAAGCAGTATGATATAAAAAAATGGTATCATTTAATTCACAAATTTTCACTTAGGGTATTATAAAATATAATAATGAATTTATAGTTAGTTCAGGTCATTATAATAGTTCGTATATTACCAAGATTGATTTAACCACTGGAGAAATATTTCAACGTAAGAAATTAGAAAAAAAGTATTTTGGAGAAGGTATTGTATTTAATAATAAATATATTATACAACTAACATGGAGAGAGAAAACTGCTTTATGTAGGAATCCTGCTACATTTGATATAATAGATACTTTTGATTATGATGGGGAAGGTTGGGGAATATGTTTTGATAATAAACATTTGTTAATTTCAGATGGTAGTAATATTATAAAAAAATTGGATAATGAAACATATCATTGTATTGAGAAAATCCCCATAATATATCGACAAAGGAAAATAGTGGGTTTAAATGACCTAGAGTATTATAACAATTATATTTATGCTAATATATGGAATATGAATTATATTTTGAAGATTGATTATAAATCTGGTATTGTTGAATCTGTGTATGATTTTAGAAATCTTGTCTCATTTTTAAAAAAGAAAAATAAGAATATAGGTGTTCTAAATGGTGTATCTGCCATTTCAAAAAATTTGTTTTTAATTACAGGAAAAAATTGGCCAAATACCTTTATAGTTGAATTAATATAAAATAAATTATATATAGTTGAGAGCATTTTCTTAGCTTATACATTATGTTTTAAAAGAATGTAACTATAATTATAAAAAATAATTTAATAGATAAAGTTAAAACTCCATAAGGTTAGTAATAGCCTTTAGGAGTTTTGATAATGTGTATTATAAAATTGAATAAAACGCTTCATTGCTTCTTGTACAATATTAGGACTAGTAGCTGCATTTATACGTATCCAGCCTTGATAGTTATCTACAAAACGTGCACCGGTTTCAAGTAAAACATGTGTATCTTTCGCAAGTTTTAAAATAAACTGATCAACATCATCAACATTATTGAGATATACCCATACAAGAAATCCTCCTTCTGGTTTCATAACAGTACATCCAGAAAGAGTTACAGTATTAACGATATAGTCTATGTTTGATTGAATAACTTTTAAGAGTTCTTTATACCATTCTTTTCCATATGTATATACATATTCAATCATATTGATGCCTAATCGATTAGGAGTGATATGTAATCTGTTTAAATAAGATTCATAATCTTCTTTTAATTGTTTGTTGGTACATAATATAAAAGAAGTAGAAAGACCAGAAATATTAAATGTTTTATTAGGAGAAGTAGAAACTATAATATAATCATAAATATCATGGAATTCTAATAAAGAAGTATATTTTTGATTATTGAAAATAAAATCACCATGGATTTCATCTGATAATATAGTTACATCATATTGTTTACATAATAATACTAGTTGTTTAAGTTCTTCTTTGCTCCATATCCTTCCACCAGGATTATGTGGATTACAGAATAGTAAGACTTTAATATTATGATTCTTAAATATCTTTTCTAAATTTATAAAATCGATTATATAATGGTTATCTTCTAACAATAACGGTAAAGTTATAGGATGACCTATCTTAGCACAATTCAAAAAAGGACCATAAACAGGAGTCATAATGACTATTTCCTTTTCACTTGCAATCATATCACATGCTAGATGTAAAGAAGATATAGTACCAATAGAAGGAACAATCCAATTTTTATGAATATCTAAATAATGAATATCTTTATACCAGTTGATAATACTTTGATAGAAGCTATCTTGGATATGAAAATATCCAAAATCAGGTTCTTCAATTAATGAATGTAATTTATTTTTAACATTTATGTCCATCTTAAAATCCATATCAGCAATAAACATTGGAAAGATTTCAGTATGATCATCTATATCT
>CALCBO010000169.1 GCA_937897245.1 uncultured Caryophanales bacterium
ATTTCTACCTATTCGACATAACTAGAAAAAATATATTATCGACATAAAACAACAATTTAAAAATTGTTGAAAACTAATCAGTTTCAACAATCTTTTTTATCTATAAGAATTAGCAACATACTCTTCTATTTTATCTTCACTATTTTCAAGATCTTCTAAAATAACTCTATCCAAAACATCTTTAAGTATAATACCTATTTTTTTATCAAAAAAACCCATTTCCATTAGTTTATAACCATTTATTTTTAAATCTTTAATTGAAATACATAAATCTGATTTATTAACTTCATCTAAATATAAATCTCTTAATCTCATTAATTCTTCTAATTCTAAAGAATTATCATCATTTTGACCTTTTTTATCTGCTATTTTCAACATAAATAGAGATTCTATCTCAGATACACCAAATTTTCTCAAAAATTTTCTTATAGTAGTTGGTTTTTCAGCTAAATAATAATCATGATAATAAATCAGTTTACTCACTTTTTCTTTTGTTTTATGTGGTATCTTATACAAATCTGCAAAATCTATAAATAGTTTTGTACTTATCTTTTCATGGCCATAAAAATGACCAATACCTTCTTTATCAATAAAATAAGTACTAGGTTTTCCTAAATCATGAAATAATGAAGCTAATCTCAAATCTATATCTTTAGGAGTATTATCTAAAGTATGTAATGTATGTTCAAATAAATCGTATTTATGATGAGGATTATTTTGCTTAAAACCAATACTTGTCTCTAATGCTGGAATTATAGTACAAAATATTTCTTTATTATTTCTAATAATATTTGAAGCATTATCAGTAACTAGTATTTTTGACAATTCTGTATATATTCGCTCTACGGCCACATTTTTTAATAACTCTCTTTTTTTCTTAATCATTTCTAAAGTATTAGAATCAATCTCAAATCCATATACAGCAGCAAATCTAAGAACTCTAAGTATTCTAAGAGGATCAATATCAAGTGCCTCTCCATTATCTTTAACCAATCTTATCTTTTTATTAGCTAAATCTTTTAGTCCATCAAACGGATCTATAATATTACCATCTTTATCACAAGCCATAGCATTAATTGTTAAATCTCTTTTACTTAAATCTTCTTCTATTGTATCACCATGAAAAGAAGATATTTCTATATCTTTTTCATTAATTCGAATAACTCCTGTATTTCTATGATTATTTTCTCTCATCAATACAAATTGTGGAAATAATTCTTTCATTCTCTCAAGAGGCATATTAGTACATAAGTCATAATCATTACTTTCTATACCTAAAACACCATCTCTCACCGCTCCACCAATCATATAAGCATCATAGTGATAATCATTAATCATCTCTATAACACTTTTTACTTCATCTGAAACTATTATTTGCATAAACTCACCTATAAATTAATAAAGTAATATTTATCTACTATTATTAAACTAAATTCTTATTTTTTTACCCTCTGTTTTTTTTTTCAAAGACTCATATTCTTCTGCTGTTAAATCATGTACTATTATATTCAACAAATTATAATCAGCATCATAATAAATACTCATTCTACCATCAGTATAAGAAAAACAAGGTTCACTTTCATCATCAATAATAACTTCTAACATATCTTTAGAATAATAAATTGTAAAATCAGAAATAAAATTATAAGTATCTTTTCCAACACCTTTAGGAGTAATAAAACTTGCTTTAACTTTCTTTTTTAAATCAGCATACTCATTATCATCATATAAAACTGAAAAATCCATAGCATTAACTTTTTTTAAACAAACAATAGCCAATATTTCACACGTTTTAATATCTGTAAAAATAGCTAAATTTGAAATTTCTCCATCATCATTTCCATAATAAAATGTCTTTTTTTGATAATCAGGAATTGTATCATACTTTTCACTTTCTATAACAAAAAAATATGAATCACTAGTAATATCTATATTAAAATCTTTCATGATAACCTCCAAACTTAAAATATAGTATATTATAACATCAAGTTACAATAAATCAATTAACCAACAACTACAATTAAATATAAGTATTATTTTTGTTTATTACCAATACTATTAATTCCATAATAGTCAGGCATAGCATTGTAATAACTAGCATCTACAGGTAAAATTGAAACTCCTAACAAATCGGAAACAATTGGTTCAAAATCACTTATACATTTATTTTTAAATTTTTCTACTATTTCTTCAATTTTAAAAGCTTGATTTAAATCGCTGATTTCAGCAAAATCTACCGCTAATTCCAACATAATACTTTGTGATAACACTTTAGTTTCATCACACGGATTACCTAAAAAAGTATAATCTCCTTCTTCAAATAAAACTCTATCATAAGTATTTTTTAAAAAGTCAATTCCAACATCTTCGTTTCTTAATTGATTAATTTCTTCTTTACTGAGATTTTCTATATGAATATTGTTTCTAAAATATATATAACTACTACCCAAAGTACTATAACAACGATAAAAATTATTTGATTTATCATCTACAATAGGATAATTTAACTCTTTCAATTCTTTCTCTATTTCAGAAAAATCAAACTTACTAATAATCATCTTTTCAAATAACTGTTTATACTTAATCTGCAATTCTAAAAACTCATACTCATTAAGTCCTAAAGTTTGTATCTTATCATCATAAAAAGTATTAGGAATAAAAATCATTTTACTATTATTCATTCCCATTATAATCACATCCAATCAATTAAATATTATTATACACTAATAATAAATATCTAACAATAATCAAGGGAGAAATTCCTTTTTATAGAAATTTCTCCAAAACTAATTACCATTCTTCTAAAAAGGTGTATATATCATTTGATTCATCATCTGGAATATCATAATCATCACTTAAATCAAATTCTTCAGTATCCTGACTATCAGTTTTTTCATTCCATTCTTCTAAGTCAAACTCTTCATATTTATCATTATCTTCATCATAATCATCATCATCTTCTTTTTCCTTTTTGTCATAATAAGCCATTGCTCCTAATCCAGCGGCTACAGCTGCAGCTAAACCAGCAGCAACTGGAAGTGTTGAACTACCACTACTTTTTTTAGAAGTTGAAGGTAAAGGAGATGATTGAGGAACTTTAGAGTTTTTCTTACCTTTAACTATATCCTCTACTGAAGTTGATGAATCATTGGCTGAAGCATCAGTATTACTATTCTCTTCACCAGCATAAGAACCATAACCCTTTGAACCTAAATAACCACCACCTGTATGTCTATTTGGGTAATAACTATTATCATAGTTATTTGAACCAGGATTCTGATAATCTGAATTATGATTATTAGCTATATCTTGATTACTATTATTATCTGATTTAACTAAATTTGGAGAAGTATCAGAAGATTTTTGCTCTTTCTGCTTATTATTATTATTAGTTTTATCAGTTGTCTTTTTATTATTATCAGTTTTATCAGTTGATTTTTTATTATTATCATCTGTTGAAATTTTTGGTATTGTTGAACTTTCTGGTGTTTTAGCTGTTGCCGTAGGTGTATATTTTGGTGCAGTAACATTCTTGGTTGGTGTTTGACTAGCACTAGTACTTGGACTAGTTGAACCTGGACTAGTAGTACCCGTGCCTGTATTACCTGAAGAATAATCGGCATCATCAGATGGATTACTACTATCACCATCATCATCTCCAACAGTTTCTACTACCGGCTCATCAAATTTAGGTGTTTCTCCACTATCGCCTTCACCATCATCATCATCATCTCCATCACCAGGAGAACTACCATTACCAGATCCTTTTACATATTTAGGTTTTATAAAATGAACTCCATATTGATCTAAATACTCACCAATACCATATTTAGCACTTCTCTCCCTTAATTCAATATAATCAATTATATTATTGAAAGCCAATTCTTTTTCATCATATAATCTATTAAATTTTTCTAAAGCTTTATCTTTTCTATCTTGAGCAATTCTCAATTTCTCTTCTAATTCACTCATTTTACTAATAGCTTCATTCATCTCAGCCATTCCAGCTTCTCTTGACATTGTTGCATTAGATCCTAATTGTTCAGCTCCGTGATTAAGTTTTTCTTTATCATTATCTAACTCTCGAGTCGCCTCAAGAACTTCTTGATTAGCTTTTCCAACTTCTACTGCTGCCTCTTTTAATGCATCTTTTGCTTTAATATAATGATCTCTAAGGACTTCTAAATCATCAATTTGAATATCACTATCACTTACAGAATCACTATTATTATTGAGCGGTAATGCTTTCATGGCTTCTATTTTCGCTACATTAGCTTCTTCAAAAGCAGTCAAAGCCTGTGCCTTCTGAGCTTGAGCTGTTTTTAATTTTTCCTCTAGCTCCTTCATTTTATTTATAGCATCGTCCATCTCAGCCATTCCTGCATCTCTTGACATTGTTGCATTAACTCCTAATTGGTCTGCACCATGATTAAGTTTTTCTTTATTATTATCTAACTCTCGAATCGCCTCAAGAACTGCTTGATTAGCTCTAATATATTCCTCGGCAGCCACTCTTAATGCTTCTTTGGCATTATTGTATCGAGTAATAGGTGGCATTTCTCCTATTTCGTTATTATTAACAGTAGACATTTCTTTTATTACTACTTGTTTTGCATCATAAGCTTCTTTAAAATTAGCTAAAAGTTGAGCTTTTTGATCTTGAGAAATCATTATTTTATCTTCAAGTTCGCTTATCCTATTAGTTATTTCCTCCATCCTAGATTTTCCTTCATCTCTAGGTACAGAATCATGTAATAGATTATAAGCTTCCTGTCTAAGATTTATCTTTTCTTTCTCTAACTCTTGATTAAGCTCATCAATAACCCTATTTATCTCAATAACATCATTAGCTAATGATTCTAAATTCTCTTTTGCATTATCATAGCGACTTTGTTCATCATCAACATTTTCTTCTACTTTAGAATCAACTCTTTTACCAGTATCAATATCAGTACT